>LAQA01000025.1:0-812 GCA_000981625.1 Flavobacteriaceae bacterium ASP10-09a | reverse complement strand
ATGAGTATAGGCTGCTGCGTTTAAAATAACTCCATCATAATCAAAACCAACCTCGTGTAATTTGTCTATAATTTCTCCTTCGATATTCGATTGATAATAAGACAGGTCAACATTTTTAAATTTTGACTGCAATTCTTTAAAGAAATCTTCAAAAGTTTGAGAACCATATATTTCTGGCTCTCTTTTTCCTAATAAATTTAAATTTGGTCCGTTGATGATTATAATTTTCATTTTATTATGTTATGTTATGTTATGTATCAATAAGTAAATATGATAATTTTTTTTATATTAGCTTAATGTTTAATTTAAAAATTTAAATTTTATGAAAAAAATTTTAGTAATAGGAATGCTGTTTTTTGCATTTACAACAACAAAAGCGCAATCAAATATTATTAAAGCAAACCCATTAGGTTTAGCTTTTGGAATCGCTAATGCTGGCTATGAATTCGCAACAACAGACACGCAAACAATAACTGTTTCTGGAATCTATTTTAATGTATTAGATATCAAAGGTGTTGGTGTAGGTTTAGAATATAGGTTTTATTTTGGTGGTGAGGCCTTAAGAGGTTGGCATGCAGGACCTAGTATGGGTTATTTTTCTTTAGAAGATGATTTTAACACCTCAGCATCTGTATTTAGTGTTGGTGGAGAAGTTGGACATCAATGGATTATTGGAGATCATTTTGCTGTAGATGTTTTTGCTGGTTTAGGATATGTTACAGGTGGTGATGAATTATCTGGATTTAACTCTACTGCATTTGCTTTAGGAGTTGCTTTAGGTTATGCTTGGTAAATATATTTAATTATACAAA
>LAQA01000024.1:16778-17308 GCA_000981625.1 Flavobacteriaceae bacterium ASP10-09a | reverse complement strand
ATCTTTGAGGCGTTTATTATTTTATATCCTTCATAAAATAGTTACTTTTATTTTTAATGAAAAAAAAATCAAATTTCTTATATAAAGCATTGGAAAACAAAACTATTGTTTGGTTTGATAATCGCAATGAATATTTAATTTTAGAACATACCACTGCAGATATTTTAAAAACAATAAGTAAAGGAACGACTGTAAATGAAATTGCAAAAACTTTATCAAAAAGACTATCTGTTCCTCTAGAAAAATCAATAGAATTTATTTTAGAACTTGAAAAAAAATTCTTTGCACAAGAAAAGTCTGAAAAAGTAGAAATAGCAAATAACTTTATGGACACCAAAAGGCCTAAAGATTTTGAATTTATAAAATACTATAAAATCAACAATATTGTTTTTAAAATTTCATTTTTAAGTGACATAGAACTTTCTTTCGTACACCCAAAATTTGCGCATTTAGTTATTGATGAAGTACCTGATTTCAGGAATGAATTTGAAGTTTTTATCAACCATAATTATATATTTTTGTATGTAAAT
>LAQA01000024.1:15789-16661 GCA_000981625.1 Flavobacteriaceae bacterium ASP10-09a | reverse complement strand
AATGGTAAAAAATCAATGCTGTTTCTAGGTGATTCTGGCAATGGTAAAAGCACCTCCTTAGCGCTTTTACAAGCAAATGGTTTTACTTGTTTAGCAGATGATTTTGTACCTGTTGATGCACAAAAACAAGAAGTGTATAGTTTTCCTGCTGCGATTTCTATTAAAAAAAGTAGTCTAGAAACTTTATTGCCTGTATATCCTGAATTAGAAACCTCTGCAGAATACAACTTCAAAAGATTGAATAAAATTGTGCGCTATTTAAAACCAAATAACAACGATTTTTTCGCACATCTACCTTGCCATGATTTAGTTTTTATCAAGTTTGAGAAAGACGCTAAACTGATCTGTAAAAAGATTTCTAAAATTGATGCTTTTCAGCAACTAGTTCCAGATTCTTGGTTATCTCCTAAAAAAGAAAATGCTCAAATATTTTTAGATTGGTTTGAAGGATTAAACTGCTATCAACTCATCTATTCTAATAATGAAGAAATGATAAAAACGGTAACTAAAATATTCAATAATGAATTATAAAGAAACATTATTTTTTATTGGAAAATGTTTGACAATCGCCCATGAAAATCATAATAAAATTTTAGTTGAAGACGCATTAAAATCAAACAATATAGATTGGGATGCTGTTGTAAAAGTAAGTACTAGTCATTATGTGTTTCCTGCTTTGTATTGCAATTTAAAAAGAGCAAATTTTCTGCATTATCTACCAAAAGATTTGGTTACTTATATGAAACATATAACTGATTTAAATCGTGAGAGAAATCAGCAAATAATTGAGCAAGCAAAAGAAATTAATGCGTTATTACTTACAAATAACATCACTCCTATTTTCTTAAAAGGTACTGGTAATTTACTAGAAG
>LAQA01000024.1:11935-15633 GCA_000981625.1 Flavobacteriaceae bacterium ASP10-09a | reverse complement strand
ATATGCAGATGAATTTAATTATACAAGCATTCAAAAAGATGCACAAAAAATCAATACGATACAGGTAATGAGTTTTGATAACCAACTAGCGTTATCAATTATTGCAAAGCAAATTAATGATATGGGGTTTCATTATAAAAACATTTCACTAAGAAATGCCTACGATGTTTTTTTACTCTCTAAAAAAACCAATACTCAAGTAGCTTTCGATAGATTTATCAATCTAAAAAATCCTTTAAATTGTTTTTTAGCTACTTGTTTTCAAGTTTTCAACAAGCCAAATTCCTTGCAGTATAATTCTACCGAAGAAACAAAAGCCTATCTAACGACTTTTAATGAGGAATTAAATGATGATCGTTTAAGGAGTATACGTCATCAAAAAACAGAAAGAAAGCTTTTTATAAAAAGTAGACTAGAAATTATTTATAAATCATTTTTTGATACCGAAAAAAGGCAATGGCTGATCAAAAGAATAACTGATAAAAGTTGGCGAAGAGAAAAGTTAATTCAATTCGGATTAAAAAAACCTAAACCAAACGCTTAACTTCTTCAAAATCTAAACCGCCATAATTTCCAGAACTCATTAAAACAACAGCTGATTTCTCTAAATTTTGACTGAATAAAAAGTCCTTAAATTCCTGCGGATTTGTATAAATAATTAAATCATCTCTTTGAAATGCATTTGCAATTTGTGCTGCTGTAACTTCTTCTAATTGCTTGATTTTTACTGCATGAGGAGAATAAAAAACAACAGCCTTATCAGCAAAATCTAATGCACCTTTATATTCTGCTAAAAACTCAGCATTTAAACTAGAATAGGTATGTAGCTCTAGGCATGCTAAAACCGTTCGTTCAGTATATTGTTCTTTTACGGCTTTTGTCGTTGCTGCAACTTTGCTCGGTGAATGTGCAAAATCCTTAAAAATAACGGTCGATGGATTTTCAATAATTTTTTCTAAACGCATACTTGCTCCACTAAAACCTGCAATTGCTTCATAAAAATCGTCTTCATCAACGCCCATATGTTGACAAATCCATTTAGCACCTGCTAAATTTTCAAGGTTGTGTTTACCAAAAATTTCTAAAGGCAAATCTCCTTCAGCAGTTTCTAAATAGGTAATTCCGTTTTCAATAAAATGCTCTGGAGTTTTATATGGATATTTTTTTATATGATTTTCTGAAGATTCGACAACATCTTTTACATGTGCGTCTTCTATATTATAGACCATACTTCCTCCATGAACCATAGAATCTGTAAAGATTTTAAACTGTTCTATATAATTATCAAAAGTCGGAAAAACATTAATATGATCCCAAGCAATTCCGCTTAACAAAGCAATGTTTGGTTTGTATAAATGAAATTTAGGACGCATATCAATTGGTGAACTTAAATACTCATCACCTTCTAAAACAATAAAATCGTTTTCATTGGTTAAATGCACCATTGTTTCAAATCCGTCTAACTGAGCACCAACCATATAATCAACTTCTTTTTCATGATAATTAAGTACATGTAATATCATAGAGGTGATGGTTGTTTTTCCATGAGAACCACCAATTACAACGCGTGTTTTATCTTTAGATTGTTCAAATAAAAACTCTGGATAAGAATAAATTTTCAATCCTAATTCTTGTGCTCTCAACAATTCAGGATTGTCTTTTTTAGCATGCATTCCAAGAATAATCACCTCTAAATCAGCTGAAATCTTCTCTGGAAACCAACCAAATTCTTTAGGTAATAATCCGTATTTTTCTAACCTAGATTTAGACGGGTCATGAATTGTGTCATCACTTCCAGAAACTTGGTCTCCTTTTTGATGTAAAGCAATTGCTAAATTGTGCATTGCACTTCCTCCAATAGCAATAAAATGAATGTTCATATACAAGAATTATAAAAAGTAAAAATACAAAAGCTTACAACAATATAAAGTATCTTTAGAACGAAAATCAACTAAAATATAGTTTCACGGAGTCAAATGACTCGTTTACTAATTCTTAGTCGCTTTATAGATTGATTTATGTAAGCTTTGATAGGACAAAACCTTTAGAATATGAAAAAGATTACAACCACAATACTACTAATTATCTTATTTTCTTCAACCATAAATTCGCAAAACAACTTTAAAGACCTTTGGTTTAAAGTTGAACAATTTGAAGTAGATGGTTTGCCTAAATCGGCATTAGAAATTGTAGAAGATATTTATACAAAAGCTGATGTTGAAAAAAACTCCTCACAACTAATAAAGTCACTTTTTTATAAAAGTAAGTTTATATTAACACTCGAAGAAAATGCACAATTAAAAGTAATAAATAGTTTTAAAGAACATATTTCTAAAAATGAATTTCCAACAAAAAATGTACTTCAAAATATTTTAGCCAATTTATATTGGCAATATTTTAATGAGAATAGATACAAATTTTACAACCGCACAAAAGCTTCATCAGATTTAATAATAAAAGAGGAAGACTTTAGAACTTGGGATTTAAATGCACTCTTTGAAGAAATCCATGACTATTTTAATGCTTCTTTAGAAAATGTTGGTGCACTTCAGAAAATTAAAATAACAACTTTTTCTGATGTACTACAAATTAATAAAGAATCTAAAATTTACAAACCAACGCTATTTGATTTTTTAGCAAATAATGCTTTACATTTTTATAAATCTTCAGAAACGGCAATTACAAGACCTTCTTATAAATTTAGTATAAATAAGAATGACTTTTTAGGTGATTCTAAAACTTTTTCTCAATTAAAAATAACATCAAAAGACAATTTATCTTTACAATTGAATGCATTAAGAGTGTATCAAAAATTAATTGCTTTTCATCTAAAAGAAAACAACAAAAATGCACTTACAGATATTGATATTCAACGATTAAATTTTGTGAAACAACATGCGAATTTTGATAAAAACGAAAGTCTTTTACTCGCTACTTTACAAACATCAAAAGACCTATTAATAAACCATGAAGCTAGTGGTTTGTATGCTTTTGAAATTGCTGAAATGAATAGAGGACACTTTAAAAACCAAAAAGCAATTACTATTTGTGATGCAATTATCAAAAAATTTCCAGAAAGTTTAGGTGCTAAAAAATGTGTGATTTTAAAAGGTCAGATTGAAGCAAAAACACTTTCAATAAAAGCCGAAGAATATATTCCAATTGATAAAAATTCTAGATTGTTAGTAACCTATAAAAATGTGAAACAACTATTCTTTACGGCATATAAAATAAATAGAAAGCAACAACAAGAATTTAAGAAATTGTACCAATTTGATGATAGATTAGCTTTTATCAACAAGTTAAAAAAAGGTAAAACTTGGAATCATAAACTACGAAATGAACAGGATTATTTAAAACATACGACAGAAGTAGTTGTGCCAAAATTTAAAAAAGGAATGCATATAATTATTGCTTCCGAAACTAAAAACTTAGAAGAAAGTTCAATTTACGGAACAACAAATATTCAGGTAACCAATTTAACTTTAGTCCAGAATACTTTTGAGGGTATAAACAATTATCAAGTTGTAGATAGAAATACCGGAAAACCGATTAAGAATGCTAAGATTCATCTTAAGAACAAAAGTTATCATGAAGATCATTACATCAACAAAAAGTTAACAACAGATAAAAACGGATTTGCTTCTTTTAAAAGCAAAGATTATTACAGAAACGTTACTATTTCTATAAAAACAAAT
>LAQA01000024.1:9016-11883 GCA_000981625.1 Flavobacteriaceae bacterium ASP10-09a | reverse complement strand
TGAAGAAATAATTATAAAACCTTTTATTTTTACTGACAGAAGTATTTATAGACCAGGACAAACTGTTTATTTTAAAACCATTGTCATAAAAAAACAAGGAGATACATCAGAAATTTTTAAAGATGAATATGTAGAAGTCACCTTATTTGATGTGAACAATCAAGTTGTAAAAAGACTAGATTTAAAACTAAATGAATTTGGCTCTGTAGCTGGAGAATTTACAATTCCGAATAATGGTTTAACGGGAGATTTTTCGATTGATGTTGATGAAAGTTATGAATATGAAAGTAAATTTTATGACAAAGTAGATTATGATTTTCATACACAATCTCAATATATTTCGGTAGAAGAATACAAAAGACCAAAGTTTAAAACAGCATTTAAACCTGTTACAGAAAGTTTTAAAATCAATGATTCTATTACAGTAATAGGTTTCGCCAAAGCATTTTCTGGCGCAAATATTACCGATGCAAAAGTAATGTATAGGGTGCATAGAAAAGTACAATATCCGAGTTGGTATTATTGGTACAGACCAAACCCTAATTCTAGTTCTCAAGAAATTACACATGGAGAAAGTATTACAAATGAAAAAGGAGAATTCGAAATTATTTTTAAAACAATTCCTGACGAAAGTGTTTCTAAAGAAAATTTACCTGTTTTTACGTATGAAATCACTGCTGATGTTACAGACATAAATGGCGAGACAAGAAGTGCGACAACAAGCGTGAAAGTTGGATACCATTCCTTAATTGCTGCTATCTCTATGGATAACAAGATTGATAAAAATGCCAAGGGAAATATTTTAAAGATTGATACGAAAAACTTAAATGATGAGTTTGTAGCGGCTAAAGGAACTGTAAAAATCTATAAATTACAAGCTCCAAAAACAGTGCAAAGAAAAAGACCTTGGTCTGCTCCTGATTATCAAGACATATCTGAAAACACATTTCGGATTTTATTTCCACACGAAACTTTTACCAATGAAGAAAATGATGAGAAAAAATGGAAAAAAGGCAAACTAGCCTTTAGTACAAATTTTGACACCTCTATATCCAAAGAAATAAGTTTAAAAAATACAAATAATTGGTTGTCAGGTAAATATATTATTATTTTAGAAAGTAAGGATCCATTTAACCAGGAAGTAAAAGATGAAAAAAGAATTACACTTTTCTCCTCAAAAGAAAAAGAAGTTGCAGACAATAAACTCTTTACAATCAACACCAATAAACCCTTTTATACAATTGGTGATAAAGTTGAATTACAGATTGGTTCTGCTTCAAAAAATATGACGGTTGTTGTTCAGATCGAAAAGGATCATAAAATTATTGATACACAACTCATCAAACTAAATAACACTACAAAAACGATTAAAATCCCTGTACATAAAGAAGATGTTGGCGGCTTTGCTATTAAGTATCACTTTGTAAATTACAACTACTTTGAAAGTGGAAGTATAATTATTAACGTTCCTGAAAAGCAAAAATCAATAGAGATTACGACCAATATCTTTAGAGATAAATTACAACCAGGGCAAAATGAAACCTGGAGCTTTACCATAAAAGATGATAAAAACGATGCAGTTGCTGCAGAAGTTTTGGCTTCGATGTATGATGCGTCTTTAGATGAATTTAAGGCTCATGAATGGCAATTTAACCCAATAGCATCAAAGCAAAGTTACTATTCTTACAGTGTAAGTCGTGCAAACAATAGCATTGATAATGTTAATTTTCACATCAAAAATAATCAAAAAAGATATAATAGATTTCCTTCAATTGGCAATGATCAATATAATTGGTTTGGGTTTAGTTTAAACAATAATCAATGGAAAAATCAGCAATATTTAAAAACGCTCAAAAGAAAAATAAATAGGATAAGAACCGCCTTTGATGGCACAATTACAGGAGTTATAAAAGATGAATCTGGAGCTTTACCTGGAGTTTCAATTGTAATTAAAGGAACTTCTTTTGGAACAGAAACTGATTTTGATGGGGATTACTCCATCAAAATTAAAAAAGGAGATGTATTAGTTTTTAGATATCTAGGATATAAATCTGAAGAAATTTTAGTCAATAATCAAACAAATATAAATGTACAATTAGAAGAAGGTGGAGAAGTATTAGATGAAATTGTTGTCTCTGCAATGGGTATTAGAAGAGAGAAAAAGGCATTGGGTTATGCTGTTCAAAGATTATCTGGAAAAGCATCTGGTGTGCAAATAACTTCTCAAAGTGGCACTTCTGGTTCTGGAAAAAATGTTATAATTAGAGGATACGCTTCTATTAATGGTAGTAATAAAGTATTATATATTGTTGATGGTGTTCCGGTTGATAAATTCAATTTAAGTGAAAATGAAATTGTAAAAATGTCTGTTTTAAAAGGATTGGCAGCAACCTCTTTATATGGGGCAAGTGCAGCAAATGGTGTTGTAATTATTACTACAAAATCTGGGCAAGAAAAATTAAACAAACAATTATCACAAATAAAAGCACGTAAAAATTTTAAAGAAACTGCGTTCTTTTTCCCACAATTAAAAACTGATAAAAATGGAAAAGTTAGTTTTTCTTTCACAATGCCAGAAGCATTAACTAGATGGAAATTACAATTACTAGCACATACATCAGCATTAAAATCAGCCTCTAAAACTTTACAAACGGTTACTCAAAAAGAGTTAATGGTTGTGCCAAATGCGCCAAGATTTTTACGAGAAAAAGACACCATTACTATCAGTGCAAAAATTACCAACCTAACAAATAATCAATTAAGTGGTTTTGCAAAACTGATGTTAACGGATGCTATTTCTGGAAAAGAAATCAATACAGAACTGCAAAACACAAATTCTAACAAAACTTTTACCGTTGATAAAGATG
>LAQA01000024.1:0-8771 GCA_000981625.1 Flavobacteriaceae bacterium ASP10-09a | reverse complement strand
GTTTGGTATGCGATTCAATCTTTGCCCTATTTAATGGAATATCCTTATGAATGTGCAGAACAAACGTTTTCTAGATATTATGCAAATACCTTGGCAAGTTTTGTGGCGAATTCGAACCCTAGAATTCAAGAAGTTTTTAATGCTTGGAAAACGTCTGATGCTTTGTTATCAAACTTAGAAAAAAATCAAGCATTAAAATCATTGATTATTCAAGAAACTCCTTGGCTTAGAGACGCACAATCAGAAACGGAACAAAAGAAACGAATTGCCTTATTATTTGATTTGACCAAAATGAAAAATAAGCAAGAAAAAGCCATTCATAAATTACAAGACATTCAAATGAATTCTGGGGGGTTTCCTTGGTTTAAAGGAGGTAGATATGAAAATACTTTTATAACACAACATATTGCAACTGGTTTTGGTCATTTACAAAAATTAGGTGTTTCTGGTTTTGATGCATCAACAAAAAAAATGATTGAAAAAGCAGTGAGATTTTTGGATGATGAAGTGTTAGACAACTATAAAAAATTAATAAAGAGAGCTTCAAAAGTTAAACAAATTGCAGAAACAAAAAGGAAAGGAGAAACTGCTTACAAAGAGTATGTCTCGAAAAATAATTTGAGCTATTTTACCATACAATATTTATACATGAGAAGTTTTTACACAACTATTTCTTTAGAATCAGACATGCAAGAAGCTGTTCATTATTATCAAAAACAATCTGAAAAATATTGGTCTGAATACAACTTGTATGCAAAAGGACAAATTGCCTTAGCTCTTTTTAGAAGTGATAAAAAATCAGTTGCACATAAAATTTTAAAATCATTAAAAGAAAATGCGATTACATCTGATGAACTTGGAATGTATTGGAAAACCAACACTGCTGGTTACTACTATTATCAAGCACCAATTGAAACACAGGCTTTAATGATTGAAACTTTTTCTGAAATTGGTAGTATTTCAAATGAATCTGAAGTAGTGAAAAACAACCTACAAGATATAGATAATTTAAAAATCTGGTTATTAAAAAACAAGCAAACCAACAGATGGAAAACAACCAAAGCAACTACAGATGCAGTATACGCATTGTTATTAAATAGAAGTGATTGGGTTTCTATAACAGAAATGGTAGCTATTAAAATTGGGAATCAAAAAATAAATCCAATAGAAATGCCAACTATAAAAGTGGAAGCAGGAACAGGTTATTTTAAAACTTCTTGGAATGGTGATGAAATAAAACCAAAAATGGCTAAAGTCATCATCAATAAAAAAGGAAATAGAATTGCTTGGGGGGCATTATATTGGCAATACTTTGAGGATTTAGACAAAATTACATCCGCAGAAACTCCTTTAAAATTGAATAAGAAATTATTCTTAAAAGTAAATTCTAATACAGGAAAAGAGTTGAAAGAAATTAATAAAAACACACGCCTAAAGGTTGGAGATTTAATTACTGTAAGAATTGAATTGCGTTCAGATAGAAACATGGAGTTTATACATATGAAAGACATGAGAGCTTCTGGAGTTGAGCCAATAAATGTTTTATCAAAATACAAATGGCAAGATAATTTAGGCTATTATGAAAATACTAAAGATGCAGCAACCAACTTCTTTTTTGACAGATTACCAAAAGGAGTTTATGTTTTTGAATATGATGTTAGAATAAATAATGTTGGTAATTTTAGCAACGGAATTACAACCATACAAAGCATGTATGCTCCAGAATTTAGTAGCCATTCGAAAGGTGTTAGAATTAATGTTCAAAAATAGTAATTCTGGCATATTTATTGGTCACAAGTCTATTTTAAAATAAATTAAGAAATATGAAAAAAATAGTAGTAGGTTTAAGTTTATTATTGGGTTCTTTATTTACCATAAATGCACAAGAAATTTCAGACAACGCAGTTGGACTTCGTATAGGAAGTAATGATGGATTTGGAGCAGAAATTTCTTTTCAAAGAAAACTAAAAGAAAAAAATCGTTTAGAAGTAAACTTAGGTTTAAGAAATGGTTTTAGCGATTTAAAACTTTCTGGATTGTATCAATGGGTTTGGAGTTTAGAAGAAGACTTGAACTGGTATGCAGGTGCAGGTGGAGGTTTTTACGATGCGAATAAAGCGTCTATTTTTGCTTCTGGTGTTGTTGGTATAGAATACAATTTAGAGAATGATGTTAATTTACCTTTATTAATCTCTTTAGATTACAGGCCAGAAATTGGAATTACTGGAGATTTAAATGGATTAAATTCTGATTTAGGTTTATCTCTAAGGTATCAATTCTAAGAAGAATCTTTTTTATAAATATTAAATCCTCTAATTAATTTTTAGAGGATTTTATTTTTTTAATAAATTAAGTACTCAGACTATTTTTTCTTCTCTTCTAAAACTACTCTTGTAGGTGTATCTTTACCATTAATAATACTTTCTGTACCTTTTGCAACTGCCTGTATTGTTTGTGTAATAACAGTCATATTTAAAGTTTCAGCTTCATCAGAAGCTTTATGATAATCTTTATCTACGTCAATAGGAGTTGTAGAAAAGGTGTGAGAGGGCACCCCTAAACGCGCTAAAGAGGCATTATCTGATCTAAAAAATAAATTGAAATTTTTATAAGGATCTGGAAATAATTGATACCCTGTTCCTTTTAAATTCTTTTGAATAATTTTTCCGAAATCGGAACGTTCAAAACCTGTTAACCAAGCAGTATTTGGACCAAAACCGGGTACTTTCCCAATCATTTCTAGATTAATTCCTGCTACAAATTTGCTAGCATCAATTTCTTTTCCAAAATACTTAGAACCAATTAAACCCATTTCTTCAGCAGTAAAAGCGGCAAAAACAATCGTTCTTTCATTACCAACTTTCTTAAAATATGCTGCTAAAGCTAAAACTCCTGTGACTCCAGAAGCGTCGTCATTTGCACCATTATAAATGGTGTCTCCCTCTTTTCCTCTAATACCTAAATGATCGTAATGTGCAGAAATAATTACATATTCATTTTTTTTACTTTTACCTTCTAAAACACCAATAATATTTGCGGTCGTAATTTCTACTTCGCCTCCTCTAGGCACAAAACTGAAGGTTTGTCTGTACGTTTCTAATCCATCAAAAGAGGTTAAACCAATTCTTTTAAATTCATTTTCTATATATATAGCTGCTTTTTCAATACCCGGAGTTCCAGTTTCTCTACCTTCCATATCATCAGAGGCAAGTGTATATAGATGTTTTTTAACAGTTACTGAGTCTATAAAAAATGCACTTCCAACAATTTTAGTATGTACATTATTTTTGCTATTACAAGAAATTATAAATGCTGACACAAGTAGAGCAATACATATATTTTTCATTATTTTTCGATTTTTAAAAGCATAAATATAGCGTTTATAATTAAACAAAAGTCTTATAAACTATGCTTATAAAACAGCATAAATTCACTTTTTCAACTAGTTTAATAATCTAAAATATAGCATTTTATAACGCTTAATTTTTACGTATTTTTGTGAAAAATTTTACAAATGAATTTATCTGAGATTCCGAATATAAAACACACAGACTCAAACAATTTTTTTCTTTTAGCTGGACCTTGTGCTATTGAAGGTGAGGAAATGGCCTTAAGAATTGCTGAAAAAATAATTACGATTACTGATAAATTAGAAATTCCTTTTATTTTTAAAGGAAGTTTTAAAAAAGCAAATAGAAGTAGAATTGATAGTTTTACCGGAATTGGAGATGAAAAAGCATTGAAAATTTTACGTAAAGTTTCTGAAACTTTTAATGTACCAACTGTTACAGATATTCACGAAGTTTCTGATGCTATTAAAGCTGCTGAATATGTAGATGTTTTACAGATTCCTGCCTTCTTGGTTCGTCAAACAGATTTAGTGGTTGCTGCTGCAAAAACAGGTAAAGTTGTGAATTTAAAAAAAGGCCAATTTATGAGTCCTTCTGCGATGAAACACGCAGTTCAAAAAGTTAAAGATGCCGGTTCTGATAAAGTATGGGTTACAGATAGAGGAACAATGTTTGGCTATCAAGATATGATTGTTGATTTTAGAGGAATTCCTGAAATGCGCGCCTTTGCACCAACAATTTTAGACGTTACACATTCATTACAACAGCCAAATCAAACTGCAGGAGTTACAGGTGGAAGACCAGAAATGATTGAAACTATTGCAAGAGCTGGAATTGTAAATAATGTAGATGGTTTATTTATTGAAACTCATTTTGATCCTGCGAATGCAAAAAGTGATGGCGCAAATATGTTACATTTAGATAACTTAGAACATTTGTTAACTAATTTAGTTGCAATTAGAAAAACGATTAATAATTTATAGAATAATACCCTGTTAGTCCGATTGAATTTTATACTTAAAATTCAATCGGACTAACATTTCTTATAAAGTGTTTTCTCAAAAATATAATTCTAAGCCTCAGTTTTTTAGCAAATTTGTTTTAAATTCTAGATTAAAAAACAACTTCTAATTTTTATTTTACGTTTCTCATTTTAAATCTAAAGTCAAGATTTCACAAAAGATAAAGACTTTGTTACCGCCTATTCTGAATTTTATAAAGCAAAATAGTTCATTAATTTTTTCGTATGTTTAGTAGATAAAAAATTGCGGTAATTATTTTTCTAATCTCTTCTAATTTATTTTCACAAGATTTAATTAAAGTTGATGAAATTGTGTTCTCTTACCCAAAAATCACTTCCGTTGAAGAATTAGTAAAAAGAATAGATTCTGATTTTAAAACTGAACTTAAAAAAGCTAAGGCAACATATACATAGCCTTTCTTTTTAGACGTATTTAAAATGTACGCATCTGCTGATTTCATTTTTTTGTATATTAGCGTTAAGTTATATAATTTATGGAAAAACACGATAATTTTCAAAATAATTTCTCTTTAAAAGGTTTTACAAGTATTTTAATTGGTGCTTATTTTTTTATTGCAGGATATTTAATAAAAACTATTTTGGATGGTTTTTTAATTGATGACAATCCTTTCGGAATGTTATCTGCCGAAATTATAGAAGTATTCATTATTGTAATCGCATTTTTGTTTTTTCTTTTTTCTTCTTTAGCTTTATTTTTTAGTGGAAAAAGAAATGCTAAAAAATTACAACACCTTCTTTGGAATGGAAAAACCAAAGCTGCTTTTCAAAAATATATCCTTGGAATAATCATCATTTTTATTTCAATGATTATTTTAATGAATCAAGGTTTTATAGATTCCCTTACTCCTACCTTTCTAATTATTTACGGAGCTTTACTTTTTGTACTCAAGTCTAAAGAGAGAAAAAATCTGTTGATTTTATCTGGCTTAAGTGTTCTTTTAGCAATGATGTGTATCTTAATTCCTACGTATTGGTCTTCTTCTATTTCTATTTTAGGAATTGCACATATTACGTATGGTGTTGTAGTTAAAAATTAATTTTATTCTTTTTATCTAGCGTTATTTAAAAAATTAAAACTTTCTCCTAATTTCTCTAACAATATCTTCGAGTCCATTTAATTGAAGTTCATAAACCAACTCCATTTGTTTTCCTAATTTTCCATTAGGAAAACCTTTGTTTTTATACCAAACAATATAATGCTCAGGCAAATCGATAAGATACCTGTCTTTGTATTTACCGAAAGGCATTTTCATTTTTGATAAATCAATAAGAAACTGTCTATCTTGAATCATTATTCTTTACCATCTACATAATCCTGTAAATATGAAAAACGTTCTGTAAGTTTTCCATTCTCTGTCATTTTAGCACGTTGTAAAACGCCATCTTTATCATTATTAAAAAAAGCAGGAATGACATTTTGCAAAAACATTTCCCCAAAACCTTCACTTGCGTCTTTTGGTAATTCACATGGTAAATTATCTACCGCCATTACAACAATAGCATTTTCATCTTTATAATCAACTTCAGATTCTGATTCTGGATTATAACCATAAATTGGATCTGCAATGGTAGATGCTCTAAGGGTTGAAGCCACCGGGCCATCAACATCACAAGAAATATCTGCCACAAATTTTATATTAAAATCTTTAGACTTTGCATCTTCTCTCGTAAATAAATAAGGGGCTCCATTTCCATAAAAATGGCCAGCAATAAAGAAATCAGTAACTTTTGCAAAACGCATAAAATCAGAAACATAACTTTCTGGGTTACTATATAAATCTCTATTATTTAAAACTTGCTCATCTTTGCGTTTGTTATAATCTAACACATCGACCAAACAATACACTGATTCGTCAAAATTTTGATTTAAATACGCATCAACAGAAACCTCTTTTAGGTTCATTCCATCTAATATTTCTTTCGCGCCATAAGCGACTTTCCCATTTCCGGTTAAAAGGATTTTTATATTTGGTAAGTTGATTTTATGTAGTGCTGATATTAATTCTTTTTGGCTGTCTAATGTTTCTGCTTTTGGTAAGTTGAAGGTTTTATTTTTTAAACCAATGGCTCTAAATCCATTGTAAGCTCCTACTATACCTGCATAACGTCCAAAACCAATTAAACGCGCTCCGTTTTCTTTAATGATGGTTTCGTGATCAAATAATTCAATATTTTTATCTAAAATCGCTACTAATAATTTTCTGTTATAAGGTTGTTTTTTAATCGTATGACTAAAGAAAAAATATTTTTTATTATTGATTAAAGCATCAATAGGAACTTCTTTTACCCCAAATAAAACATCACAATCAGAAACATCATTTGTAACTTCCAATCCAATTTCCTTATAACTTTCATCAGAAAAAACCCTAATATCAGAACTTTCGACTTTAATTTCTGAATTAGAAAATTTTTCTTGAAACTGTTTTAATTTTTCTGGAGAAAAAACAACTCTTCTATCAGGTGGATTTTTACGTTCTTTAATAATGCCAAACTTCATGTTTTACTATTTTTATAGGGCACTGAAACAAGTTCAGTATTAATGGTATAATATTTGGTCGAAGATATTAGAATTTAAAGAGATTCGCAACTGATTTTTTTTATACTTTTGCAATCTGTATTTTTTATTTAATAAATACATCTTTGACATTTTGGGGACGACTGGTTTTGACAGCAAGGTCAGTAAATTTGTAAGCATATCAAGGAATGAAATTATTCTTGTAAAACTCATTTCACCTTTTTAAACGGCGAAGATAACTACGCTTTAGCTGCTTAATCCGAAATATAGTAGGATTAGCCTAGGCACACAAGGTGTGCAAGCTTTATGTCCATGAAAAGCCTTGGTTTATGGCGCTTCATTTTTGGGCATCGTAAAAATAAACATAGAAAACTTGTAGCTTTGGCAAGTTTTTGAAACTAAAGAAGTTAAGCTAAAAATGGATTGTTCTTAATCAGCTTTTGGTCGAAAATTAAGAAAGAACTATATATGTAGAAAGCTTTTTGACTGCTTGTTTGGACCCGAGTTCGATTCTCGGCGTCTCCACTTAATTACACCTCAACTTATTGTTAATCAATTTGTTGAGGTTTTTTTTAGTCAATACCTTAATAATTATCACTGTTATTTTAGTAAAATTAAGGTAACTAATAAACTTTAGAACTTGAAAAAGAATAACTAAAGTACTAACATGCGCTAAAGCATAAAAAAAGTCCTGAATTTCTGTTAGCTTATTAAATTATTTTAAGCGTAGTTTAGTCAAAACACAATGTAGCATATGACTTTATATAAAATTTAATATCTGCAGAATAACCTAACTTTTACTAGGTTTAACTAGAATACTCACGTTTCCTTCGGAATAAGTTTCATAAATCTCTTGAGCACTTGCAATACTAAATGCTAATAATAATGCTAAAAATAATACGAATTTTATCATAATAGTTTTTTTTTCAAAACTAATAAATTTAATTCAGTCAAGAAGTATATCAAGACTGTGTCTTTCCCCAGTTTGCTGAGGTAACCTTGACTGTTTAGGAATAACTGAATTAATAGAGTAGGAAATGCCTATTGTTTTGGCTATTTATTTTGAATTCTATGAAGAGAAAAACCTCCCTGAATGACAGAAAGGTTTTTTATTTTAATCTCTTATTTACTAATAACGTTAGTCCTTTTGTTTGTAATTAGTGTTTTCAAGGAGTATTTTGTACACATTAGCACCACTAGTAGTAACTGTGTATTGAGATAAATAATTAAAACCTTTTTTATTTAACATGTTTAAAGCACCCATAACACCATTAAAAATCATTGGTTTTCCATCCTCTCCTATAATGTGACCTTTTTTAACTTCTTTCATCTTTCCTATTTGACCGTAATCCAAATAAATAGTTACTTGGAAAAATTTAAACATCTTTGATGTTGCCACAATCTCAACATATTTCGCAGGAATATCTTCAACTGGAACCCCATTAACAGTTTGTGCATTTAAATGTGTTAATGAAGATAATAAGAATACAAATACAATGATTTTTTTCATTTTTTTTTATAAAATTAATAAATTTAATTTATTCAATAAGTATGCCAAGACGTTGTCTTTCCTCAGTTTTCTGAGTTAACCCTTAAGGTTTAGAACTATTTGAATCAATAGAGAAAGAGATGCTTATGGTTTAACCAATAGATTAAACTTTATTATAAGACATTTTAAAACAGTATATTTGGATATGAATTTTAACCAAAAGGCTTCAATTTCTGAGCATTACTCACTTCTTAATTGAAGTGAGTTTTTATTTTTTAATCAGTTTGTACTATTTTAAAATCAATAGAAATATACTACTAATCTTTTAACGTGCGAAAAAATAATGTAAGAAATTGAAGGAAATATTATTTAATT
>LAQA01000023.1:13765-14318 GCA_000981625.1 Flavobacteriaceae bacterium ASP10-09a | reverse complement strand
AACATAAACAATCTTTTAATCTGGTTTCTTTCTATTTATAATGATTCTATATAGCAGGTGTTAAAAACCTCAATTCATCAGCAAAAGTAGTGCTTTTCATCGTTTTTTTAGTTAAAATTTATATAAAAAACATTTAACGTTATAAAAAGTACTTTTAGCGACATTTTTTTTTGAATGAAGGTTTTACTTTTGACTAACTTTTACAATCTAGATGCTAGAACATAAGCAAGAACATTTTTATAATATTGGGGTTAGTTACAAAAAAGCGGATGCGAACATACGTGGAAAATTTTCTTTAACGAAAGAAAATCAAATTGCTTTGTTAGAACTTTCCAAAAAGAAAGGTTTTAAAGGAGTTTTTATTATTTCGACATGTAATAGAACAGAAATTAGTGGTTTTGCAGAACGTCCATGCCAATTAATAGAATTGCTATGCGAATTTTCAGAAGGTACAATTGAAGAGTTTGCACAGGTTTCTAATGTTTATAAAAACCAGGAAGCAATTCATCAGCTATTTAGAATTGGAACAGGTCTTGAAAGTCAGATTTTAGGA
>LAQA01000023.1:0-13687 GCA_000981625.1 Flavobacteriaceae bacterium ASP10-09a | reverse complement strand
AAAATTGAGTTCTGGGACAACTTCTGTTTCCTATGCAGCTGTCCAATATATCATTAAAAATTTACCAGATTATAACTCTAAAAATATTTTAGTTTTTGGTTTGGGAAAAATGGGAAAGTATACTTGCAAAAACTTAGCTGAATACACTCAAAATAAGACAGTTTGTTTAATTAATAGAACTGAAGAAAAAACGACAGAATTTATAAAAGAACACGGCTCTATTAGAAAATCTGTAATTGAAAATTTATCAGAGGAAATTGAAAAAGCAGATGTTTTAATTGTTTCTACAGGCTCAAACAAGCCAACAATTACTAAAGAGCATATTGGGAGTAACAAAGATTTGATGATTTTAGATTTATCAATGCCAGAGAATGTGGCAAAAGAGGTAACCGATTATAAAGGAGTTTCCATTGTAAATATTGATGCTCTTTCTAAAATTACAGATGAAACATTAGCGGTTCGTCTTAAAGAAGTTCCGTTTGCAGAAGCAATTATCGAAACGCATAAAACAGAGTTTAAAGAATGGTTAAATCACCGAAGATTTACACCAGCGATAGCAGCCTTAAAACAATCATTAGAAAGTATTAAAAACGGTGAAATTAGTTTTCAGAAGAAAAAAAATGTTGATTTTGATGAAAGTCAAGCAGAAATATTAACTTCACGTTTTATTCAAAAGATAACCACACAGTTTGTGAAACATTTAAAAGATGAAGAAACATCTGTTTCACAAAGCCTTCAAGTAATTAATAAGGTTTTTCAATCTTAATCAAAATTCAATGCAGAAAATAATAAGAATAGGAACTCGCGATAGCCAATTAGCGCTTTGGCAAGCTAATAAAGTTCGAAAGGAATTAAAGGAATTAGGTTATGAATCTGTTTTAGTTCCTATTAAATCTACAGGAGATATTGTTTTAGATACCCCTTTGTATGAACTAGGGATTACAGGTATTTTTACAAAAAACTTAGATATTGCGATGTTAAATGGTGATATTGATATTGCTGTTCATTCTTTAAAAGATGTACCAACTTCTTTACCAGAAGGAATTGTGCAAGCTGCTGTTTTAAAACGTGGAAATTATAACGATATTTTAGTATTAAAAGGTACCGAAGAATTCTTTGGAGAAAAAGAAGGATTGATCGCAACGGGTAGTTTACGAAGAAAAGCAATGTGGTTAAATCGGTATCCAACGCATAAGGTAGAGGATTTACGAGGAAATGTAAACACACGCTTAGAAAAGTTAGAAAATAGTGAAACTTGGAATGGAGCTGTATTCGCTGCCGCAGGATTAGAAAGACTTGGAATTAGACCTGAAGAAACAGTAGATCTTCCATGGATGATTTCTGCACCCGCTCAAGGTGCAATTATGATAGCTGCTTTAGAAAATGATACTTATTCATTAGATGCTTGTGAACAATTAAATCATCATGAAACCAAAGTATGTGTTGGTGTAGAACGTGAGTTTTTGCGTTTGTTAGAAGGTGGTTGTACTTCACCAATTGGCGCTTTAGCTTATGTTGATGCAAGAACTGAAGAAGTGAACTTTAAAGCTGTTTTATTAAAAAAAGACGGTTCTAAAAAAATCAGGGTCGCAAAAACAGCAAAATTAGGAAGTCATAAGTTTTTAGCAAAAGATTGTGCAGATTATATAATCAATAGAGGAGGAAAAGAGTTAATGTTAGAAGATGAAGAAGTTGCTGCAAAATTGACTTCTATTTATTCAACAAAAAAATTATCTGAACTTCAAAAAGAAACGTTATCGTCAACTATAGGTATAGAAGATAGCGATTTCATTAAAATACGTTTTAATAGAATTCCTGCTAAAGTGATGAAAAATCAGCATGAAAATGTTGTAATTACAAGTCAGAATGGAGTAGAAGGAATTCTAAATTCTTTTACAAAGGATGAGATAAAATTTAAGAATATTTTTTGTGTTGGTAGAAGAACAAAAAAACTGATTGAAAACAGAATTGGGAAAGTCACTTATGTAGCAAAGAATGCTTTGAAACTTGCAGAATACATTTCAAAAGAAACAGCAATTAAAGAAGTTTCTTATTTCTGTAGCGATGTTAGATTAGACGTTATACCAACTGTCTTAAAAGCAAATGATGTTGTTGTAAATGAATTTGAAGCTTATAAAACAATGTTGAGTCCAGTTATGATGGAGGATGTAGTTTCTGGAGTTTTATTTTACAGTCCTTCAGGAATTGAGAGTTATTTAGACAAAAACACGACAGATAAGGTTGCTTTTTGTATTGGAGAAACTACTGCTGTTGAAGCAAGAAAACATTTTGATAAAGTAGAAGTTGCAAATATGCCAGATGTAGAAAGTGTTCTAGAATTGGTGAATATGTATTATTCCAATCCTAACTTTTCTTAAAGGAAGTACTGAAAAATCTGTTTTTAATTTAAAGAAATTAAATCGAAATTTTGTTATTTCTGCAGATGCAGGATTGAGAAGTTAGTTAAAATTTTTTAGAGGTATGAATAGAACTCGTAGATTAAGGAAATCAGAAGGAATCCGCAGATTAGTAAGAGAAACTAAATTATCGGTAGATGATTTTGTATACCCACTTTTTATAGAAGAAGGCGAAAACATAGAAACAGAAATTGTCTCTATGCCCGGAATTAAACGTTTTTCTTTGGATCGGATTTCTAAAGAATTAGAGGAGGTTGTTTCTTTAAATATTCCTTCAGTTTTACTGTTCGGAATTCCTTCAAATAAAGATGAAGAAGGAACTGAAACTTGGAGTGAAAACGGAATTATGCAACAGGCAATTCGTTTTATCAAGAAAAATTACCCAAGCTTATATGTAATTACAGATGTTTGTTTTTGTGAATATACTTCTCATGGTCATTGTGGAATTATACACGATAATGATGTTGATAATGATGCTACTTTAGTCAATATAGCAAAGCAAGTAATATCTCATGCAAGAGCAGGTGTAGATATGGTTGCGCCATCAGGAATGATGGATGGAACGATAGATATGGTGCGTCAATCTTTAGATAATACCGGTTTTGTAAACTTACCAATTATGGCGTATTCTGTTAAATATGCATCTGCTTTTTATGGTCCTTTTAGAGATGCAGCAGATTCTGCGCCCACTTTTGGAGATAGACGAACCTATCAAATGGATCCAGCTAACAGAGATGAAGGAATGCGAGAAGCTACTTTTGACGATCAAGAAGGAGCAGATATTTTAATGGTAAAACCAGCATTGTCTTATTTAGATATTATTAGAGATTTAAAAAATAATTTCGACAGACCTATTGCATGTTACAATGTAAGTGGAGAATATGCAATGATTAAAGCCGCTGCTGAAAAAGGTTGGATTGATGGCGAAAAAGTAATGATGGAAAGTTTATTGTCTATGAAAAGAGCAGGAGCAGATATTATTATCACTTATTTCGCAAAGGAGGCAGCTAGAATATTAAACAAATAGCATTTAGCGTTTAGCTCTTGGTAATTAACTAACAGCGAAATGTAAATTGCAAAAAGCTTAAAAAATGAAATTCAATAAATCACAAAAATTATACGAAGAAGGATTGGTACATCTTGTAGGAGCTGTAAATTCTCCTGTAAGAGCATTTACATCCGTTGGTGGAAATCCGTTGTTTATCAAAAAAGCAAAAGGAAGCAAGATTACAGATGTTGATGGAAATGAATATATAGATTTGGTGCTTTCTTACGGGCCGATGATTTTAGGACATCGTCATAAAAAGGTGCAGAAAGGAGTTGAAAAAGCATTGAAGAATGGCTATTCCTTCGGAGCATCCACAGAAAACGAAATCATATTAGCAAAAATAGTTTGTGATGCTTTTCCAGGAATGGATAAAGTCCGTTTTGTAAATTCAGGAACAGAAGCCGTGATAAGTGGCGTTCGTTTGGCAAGAGCTTTTACCGGAAAAGATAAAATTATAAAATTTGCAGGTTGTTATCATGGGCATCAAGATTCATTATTAGTTGCAGCCGGTTCTGGTTTGGCAACTTTAAGTTTACCAGGTTCCAAAGGAGTTCCAGAAGGAGCTGTGAAAAATACCTTAATATCTACTTATAATGATTTAGAAAGTGTAAAAAAACACTTTGAGGATCATAATGATATTGCAGGTGTAATTATAGAGCCAATTTGCGGTAATATGGGTGTTGTAATTCCGCAGAATAACTTCTTAATAGAATTAAAAGAATTCTTACAAACTAAGGGAGCTTTATTAATTGCTGACGAAGTAATGACCGGATTCCGTTCTAAATTTGGAGGTGCTCAAGAGTTGTTAGGAGTTGAAGCTGATATTACGTGTTTAGGAAAAGTAATTGGAGGAGGTTTCCCCGTAGGAGCGTATGGAGCAAGAAATGAAATTATGCAGGAAGTTGCGCCTTTGGGTGGTATGTACCAAGCAGGAACTTTAAGTGGAAACCCGATTGCAATGGCTGGTGGAATTTCTACATTAACAGAAGTGAAGAGACAGAATCCTTATGATCAGTTTAATGAAACTGCAGCTATTTTAGAAGTAATCTTATTAGAAACTGCAAAAAAATACAATGTAGATTTAGTCGTGAATCGTTTTGGTTCTATGATGAATCCATTTTTCACAAAAGGGAAAGTGACGAATTTTGATGAAGCACAAACTTCTGATACCAAAAAATTTGCAATTTTCTTTTGGGAAATGATAAAAAACGGTGTGTTTTTGCCACCAAGTCAATTCGAAGCTTGGTTTCTATCATCAGCAATTTCAGATAAAGACATTAAAAAAATAGCAGAAGCGGTTGATAAAGCAATGTTGGCAGTTTCAAAAATGTAAATTATGAAAACAGTAATTATGATTCTCTTTAGTTTTTTGTTAGTAGGTTGTCCTAAAAACGATGAAGGAGGTTTTACTTCGCTGTCTAAAGGAAGCTTATTTGGAAATGGCGCAGAAGGCTTTAAAAAAGAGAACATTGTAATTTCTTCAAAAGAGGAATGGAAGTCTTTTCTTTTAAAGACTGATACTACAAATAAAATTTCTAAAACATTCGAAAATGCTATTGATTTTTCAAAAGAAATGGTAATTGTTTGTATTGATAAAGTTAGAAATTCAGGAGGGTTTTCAGTTGAAATTATAGAAGCTGTAAAAGAAGGTGATACTTTTTTGATTAAAGTAAAAACAGAAGGCCCAAAACCAATGAGTATGGTTACTTCAGTAATAATACAGCCTTATCATATTGTAAAAATTAAGAAGACAAACAAGAAAATAAAATTTCTAGAGTTATAAAAATTATGATTAAAAACGACTTATTTTTAAGAGCTTTAAAAGGAGAAACTGTAGACAGGCCACCAGTTTGGATGATGCGTCAAGCAGGAAGATATTTACCAGAATTTCAGGTAATTAAAAAGAAATATGATTTCTTTACACGTTGTCAAACACCAGAATTAGCATCAGAAATTACCGTGCAACCAATTAGAAGATACGGTATGGACGCTGCAATTCTATTTTCAGATATTTTGGTCATTCCACAAGCAATGAATATTGAAGTGGAAATGAAACCTGATTTTGGACCTTATTTACCAAACCCAATTCGTACTCAAAAAGATTTAGATCGCGTAATTGTACCTGATGTTCATGAATCTCTAGGGTATGTAATGGAAGCGATAAAAGCAACTAAAGAAAAGCTAAATGACGATATTCCATTAATTGGTTTTGCAGGTTCACCGTGGACTATTTTATGCTATTGCGTGCAAGGTCAAGGTTCTAAAAACTTCGATAAAGCAAAAGAATTATGTTTTACAAATCCTGTTGTTGCGCACTCATTATTACAAAAAATAACAGATACAACAATTGCCTATTTAAAAGCAAAAGTTGAAGCAGGTGTAAACGCTGTTCAGCTTTTTGATTCTTGGGGAGGCATGTTATCTCCAGTAGATTATCAAGAATTTTCTTGGCAATATATGCAGCAAATTATAGATGCTTTAAAAGATGTTACACCTGTAATTGCTTTCGGAAAAGGTTGCTGGTTTGCTTTAGGAGATATGTCAAAATCTGGCGCTTCAGCTTTGGGTGTAGATTGGACATGCTCTGCAAGAAACGCACGTTATTTATCAGGAGGAAATATTACGTTACAAGGTAATTTCGATCCATCAAGGTTATTGTCTCCACCAGCGGAAATCAAAAAAATGGTGCATCAAATGATTAACGAATTTGGGAAAGACCGATATATTGTAAATTTAGGACATGGAATTTTACCAAATATTCCTGTAGAAAATGCAAAAGCATTTGTTGATGCCGTAAAAGAATATAAAGTTTCTTAAAAAGATAGTATTATTTTGGGCGTTACCTAAAGGTCGCGCTTTCCATTTTATCTTTTATTCGTAAACTCATAAAAGGATGTCATTTCAATCGCTAACGCAAACCAACGCTAATGATTAAAAATATACTTTCAGGTATTAGAGGTTACGCAGGTGCTTTTAGTTTAATATCTAAACTAAAACTATGGCAATATTTTATAATTCCGATTGTAATCAGCATTCTAACGGCAACAGTTATTGGTTTTATAGCGTATGTTTTGTCGGATACTATTGGCGTCTTTTTAGCTAAAATATGGATTTGGGATTGGGGTAAAGAAACCGTCACTATAATTACTTCTTTTATCGGAGCCATTTTTGTTTTAGTGATCGGCTTAATTTTGTACAAGCATATTATTTTAGCATTATCAGCGCCATTTATGAGTACTGTTTCAGAAAAGATAGAAATTCATATCAATGGAAGTTTAAAGCATAATCACACAAAAACTACTTTCCATGAGCAATTATGGAGAGGAATTAGAATTAATTTCAGAAATTTAGGAAAAGAAATCTTGATTACAATTCCTATTTTATTATTAAAGTTTATTCCCATAGTAAATATTTTTTCTACTATTTTATTGGTTCTAGTACAAGCATATTATGCAGGTTTTGGAAATATGGATTATACATTAGAAAGGCATTTAAACTATAAGGAAAGTATCAATTTCATTGCTAAAAACAAAGGAGTTTCTATTGGAAACGGAATTGTTTTTATGTTGTGTTTGTTAATTCCTGTTTTGGGGATTATTATCGTTTTACCATTGTCTGTAACAGCTGCATCCGTAAAAACGGTAGCTTTATTAAATCAAGAAGATGAAAGATCAGTTTTATAAATACCTAGAAAACTTACAAGACCAAATTACCTCTAAATTAGAAGAAGTTGATGGGATTGCAACCTTTGAAGAAGATATCTGGGAAAGAGAAGAAGGTGGAGGTGGAAGAACGCGTGTTATTGAAAACGGAGCTATTTTTGAAAAAGGAGGTGTAAATATTTCTGCTGTTTATGGAGAATTGCCAGAAGTTTTAAGAAACCAATTTAAAGTAAAAGAAGGAAATTTCTTTGCTTGTGGTTTGAGCTTGGTTTTGCATCCAGTAAATCCTTTTGTACCAACGGTACATGCGAATTGGCGTTATTTTGAAATGTATGACGAAGCAGGAAACATTGTAACCCAATGGTTTGGTGGAGGTCAGGATTTAACTCCGTATTATTTATTTGACGAAGATGCTGTGCACTTTCATCAAACCTGTAAAAATGCCTGTGATCAACATGATTTGGGGTTTTATCCGAAGTTTAAAAAAACGTGTGATGAATATTTTTGGAATTCACACAGAAATGAAGCTCGCGGAATTGGAGGTTTATTCTTTGATTATTTAAAAGAAACGGATAAGATCTCAATTAAAGATAGGTTCAGTTTTGTCACAGAAATTGGGAACAGCTTTTTAGAAAGTTATGTGCCTATTGTCGAAAAAAGAAAAGATATTGAGTTCTCAAAAGAGCACAAAGATTGGCAAGAAGTTAGACGTGGACGTTATGTAGAATTCAATTTAGTGCATGATAGAGGAACACTTTTTGGTTTAAAAACAAACGGAAGAATAGAAAGTATTCTGATGAGTTTACCGCCAATAGTACAATGGAAATATAACCATCACCCAGCAAAAGATTCTGAAGAAGAAAGATTGATCGTTGTTTTACAGCACCCAAAAGACTGGGTATCATAACTTTTTTTGTATATTATAGGAAAAATATGTTATGAAAAAAAACATGCTTATTCTTAGTTTAATTCTTTCTTTTTTTACTGTATTTTCTCAAGAAGAAAAAAAAGTTACTCTTTTTTGGGATACTTCATATAGTATGATAGATAAAGAACTATCAAACGAGATGGAATTTTTAAACTCCTATTTTAAAACGAATACCAATCTCACATTAAATTTAATTAAATTCAGTAATCAAATTATATCAAATGAATCTTTTGAAATAAACAATAGTGATTGGAAGTTGTTGAAAAAGGAATTAATAAAAACAGTTTACGATGGTGTTTCTTCATTTGAAAATCTAAAAGAGATTTCATTAGGAGATGAAATTTTATTTTTTACAGATGGAAACGAGTTTATTGATGATTTTCCTAAGGTGTTTTTAAAACCTATTAAGATAATTTCAAGTGTACCTGATTCTAATATTATTAATTTAAGAAAGGTAGCTGAATTATCAAAAGGCACATATTTTGACTTAAGTGAAAAGGAAGTAAATAAAACTAAAAATAATTTTGTTGTTACTTTGAGAGGTGTTGTAAAAGATATTTCAGGGCCATTAAGTGGGGTAAATATAGTTGCTAAGCTAAGCAAGAAGCGCGTAATTACAAATGATAAAGGAGAATATACAATAATAGTGCCTAAAGAAGATGTCTTATCATTTAGTTATCTGGGTAAGAATACTTTTCGAATTAGAGCAAGACAAAGTGGAATTAAAGACATTTTACTTACAGATGGAAGTCAAATATTGGATGAGATTGTTATCGTTTCTAATGTTAAAGAACTTGTAAATACAGGAAATACCTTAGAGAATAAAAATAAGATTGGTTATTCAATACAATCTATAGGAGAAAAAGAGATTTCTCAATTAGATACAGATGTTAAGCAGGTAGTTAAAGGACAATTTTCTGGCTTAACAATTCAAAATAATACAGCCCAAACAAAAGTCGATTTAAGCCAGTTCTTAGGGAGAGGAATGAATATGACTATGACTGGAAATCAGTATGGATTAGTCGTTTTAGATGGAGTTCCATTGTCTCAAAGTAATTCTGGGGCCGGAAATACTGGTTATGTGTCCAAAACTGATTTTATTAATCCAGATAATATTAAAAGTATTACCTACTTAAAGGGATTAGCAGCTACTAATAAATATGGAACAATTGGAGCAAATGGAGTTTTATTAATAACAACAAAAACAGGGTCACCATCTGCGAGAGGTAAAGTAAAAAAAGATATTAAATTAGGAACAACACCAACTTATAATGAAGACGCAAATGTTTTTTCAGCATCTGTAACAAGTAAGCCTTATATAAAAGTTTTACAAACATCTAAGACTATTGAGGAAGCGTATTCTAACTATTTAATTCAAAGAAAAAAATATGGAGATACTGTAGGGTTTTTTATCAATGTAGCTAGTTATTTTAAAAACTGGAACAACCCGTATATGCTTAATAGAATATTGTCTAATATTTTAGAATTAAAAGAAGGTAGAAAATTAGAAACATTACTTGCTTTAGCCTATAAATACGAAGAATACAAAATGTTAGATGAAGCTAGCCTCTTATACCAAAAAGCAATTAAAATATATCCAGAAAATTCACAATTATATCGAAATTTAGCTTTAATTAACATAGAAAGAAAAGAATATGAAAAAGCTCAGGATATATATAATATTATTGACAAGAATAGATATAATCAAGTAAGTAGTTTTTCCGGGTTAAGAAAAACAGTCAATTATGAGTATAAAAATTTAGTGGCTTTATATAAAAATAAACTAAAACAAAATTTAATACCAGAATTCTATACTAATAATATAAAATTTAATACTAGAATAGTATTTGAGTGGAACGCTTTTGATGCTGAATTTGACTTACAAATTGTAAACCCACAAAACAGATACTTCACTTGGTCTCATACTCAAAAAAATGAACCGGGAAGAATTTCAAAAGAGAAGCAGCAAGGGTTTGGTTTGGAAGAGTTTTTTATGACTTCTAAGGATAAAGGAGAATGGTTGTTTAATATTTCATATTTTGGAAAAACAACTAGTAGTAATGCTTTGCCAGTGTATTTAAAAGTTACTATTTTTCATAATTTTGGTAAACTAAACCAAACTAAGGAAATAAAAATTATTTCCTTAGAGGACTTAAATGATAAGTTAAACATACTTTCTTTATCTATTTAATAAGAATTAAGAAGAGGTTAAACTCTTGAAAATTTTATTAGAACCTAAAAATGCATTCAATAAATTATTAATTTAATAAATTTATTGTATAAAATAGGGTTATTGTATATTATAATTGATTTTTTTACTTTTTATTTTACGAATAATATAATATTTAATATTTCTTAATGTTATTTTTACTATTAAAAATTAGTATTCAGTCATTGATTTTTAGTATTTTTGCATTCTGAAAACCAGATAGAAATGGCAAGATTTGAATTGAAGTTACCAAAAATGGGAGAAAGTGTTGCTGAGGCGACTATTACTTCTTGGTTAAAAGAAGTAGGAGATACCATAGATTTAGATGAAGCTGTTGTGGAAATTGCAACAGATAAGGTAGATTCTGAAGTTCCTAGTGAAGTAGAAGGAACTTTAACAGAAATTTTATTCGAAAAAGATTCCATTATTGCTGTAGGAGAAACTATTGCAATTATAGAAACTGTTGGTAGTGAAAATTCTTCAGTAGTTAAAGAAACAAAAAATAAGACCTCAAAGGAGGTTATAGCTTTAGAAAAAACAATTGAAAAGGCTGTTGAAGTTGTGTCAACTCCGATAACAAAAACTTCTGATTCAGGTAAGTTTTACTCTCCATTAGTAAGAAATATTGCTAAAAAAGAGGGTGTTTCTATGGAAGAACTAGAAACGATATCTGGTATTGGAAAAGATGGAAGAGTTACCAAAGATGATATTTTATCTTATATTGAAAATAGAGGAAATTCTTCTGAAGTTAAACCAGCTAAAACGTCTGTAAAAGTTGAAGCTCCAAAACAAGTTGAGAAGGCGGTTGCTAAAGTTGCACCAGTTTCTGTAAATGGAGAAGATGAAATTATAGAAATGAGTAGAATGGGTAAATTGATTGCCAAACATATGGTAGATTCTATTCAGACTTCTGCACATGTACAATCGTTCATTGAAATTGACGTAACTAATATTGTAAAATGGAGAGATAAAGTAAAAGATGGTTTCTTAAAAAGAGAAGGAGAGAAGCTAACATTTACTCCTATTTTAATGCAAGCAATTGCAACTACTATTAAGAAATACCCAATGATTAATATTGCCATTAGTGGTGATACTATTATAAAGAAAAAGAACATTAATTTAGGAATGGCAGCAGCTTTACCTGATGGAAACTTAATTGTACCTGTTATTAAAAATGCAGATCAATTAAATTTAGTGGGTATGACTAAAGCTGTAAACGATTTAGCAAACAGAGCAAGAAATAATAAATTAAAACCAGACGATATTCAAGGAGGAACTTATACTGTATCTAACGTAGGTGGCTTTGGTTCCGTAATGGGCACGCCCATAATTAATCAACCACAAGTTGCAATTTTAGCATTAGGAGCCATTCGTAAAGTTCCTGCAGTAATAGAAACACCAGATGGAGATTTTATTGGAATTAGACAGAAAATGTTTGTCTCTCATTCTTATGATCATAGAGTTGTAAACGGTGCTTTAGGAGGAATGTTTATCAAGACTTTAAAAGAAACTTTAGAAGCTTGGGATTTAAATCAAGATTTCTAGTAAAACAGCACAAAAAATCATACAAAACGCTCGAATTTTTCGAGCGTTTTTTTATTTAAATTAGTATATTTTAAAGATTATACCATTTTTTATTTCTTTCGAAACAACCACCAATTCATATCTCTAGTTAATTTATATCCAATCTTTTCGTAAATCGGAATTGCCGTATTCCCTTTGTTTGTATGTAAAATAGGTGTTTTTTTTTCTTTTAAAATATCTTTTGTGGTATAAGCAACTAATTGTTTAGCATAGCCTCTTTTTGTATAGTTGGGATGTGTAACTACTCCGCTAACTTCAATGAAATCATTAGTTTGCATTCTTTGACCAGTAATTGAAACGAGCTTACTATCTTTAAATATTCCAAAGTATTTGCCCATTTCAAAGCCTCTTCTTTTATAAAATCCAGGCATCACCAACCAAATTAAATCATAAATTTCATCAATATAATCATCTGTTAGTAAAACAATGTTTTCTGTTATCTCAAGATCTACTAAGTTTTCTAAAACCATTTGACAACCATCAATCTTTTTCTCTAAAATAACATTTTTAGTATCTATAATTGGTGTTTGGTTTTCTGTAACTAAAAAGAATTTATCTGCTATTTTAGAATATTCATTTAATGCTTTAGTTGTTTTACTAGCATCAAAAAAAGCGCCAAAAACACAAACGTCTGGTTGGTAAAATTGAACTCCATCAAACTCTAAAAGAAACGTATTATGAGTTTCATTCAATGAATACCAAACAGGGTTTTTAAGTTTCTCTTTTAAGTTTTTCATTTAAATTAAATATAAAAATAAAGCCGGCAGTTTATACGTCTTTTAATGAAGTAATTAAAATTTATGAAATCAGGTTTCTTACGATGTATAAAAGACTAAATTATTAATCATAAATTATGCCTTTCTATCCAAAATGAATATTAGAAATGAAGCAATGCATTTGCGTCAGAAAATTCTTTTGATAATTTATCTGTTCTTAGCTTTTGATGTGCGCTTTTCTTTATTTTTTACAAAAATTAACTTATGCCTACTTTTTGAATTTTCTCGCTGTTCAAGTTCGAAACTTCCAATAGATTTAATTAAAGGAGTTAATTTTTCAAATCCATAGTTTCGAGAATCAAAATTAGGTTCTTTTTTTTGGATTAAACTCCCAACGTCCCCTAGAAAAGCCCAACCATCTTCATCTGATAAATCCCTAATAGTAGTAGACAATAGCTTAATTACTCTTGGAGTAATTTTATCAATGCTTTCTTCGGTTTTATCATTTTTATTAATATCCTCTTTCTTACTAGCTTGATTTCTAAGGATTTCTATGTAAATAAACTTATCACATGCTACGATGAAGGGTGTAGGTGTTTTTCTCTCTCCTATACCAATAACTTGCATGCCAGCTTCTCTTAATCGAGTGGCTAGTTTTGTAAAATCACTATCACTTGAAACCAAGCAAAAACCACTGACCTTTTCAGAATAAAGAATATCCATAGCATCAATAATCATGGCTGAGTCTGTTGCATTCTTTCCTGTTGTATATGCATACTGTTGAATAGGCGTAATTGCATTTTCAAGAAGTAGTTTTTTCCATTTAGACAAATGAGGGTTTGTCCAATCACCATAAATCCTTTTAATAGTTGGGTTTCCATACTTCGCAATTTCCTCCATCATTTCTTTTACATGTGCTGAAGGTATATTATCTCCATCTATAAGTACTGCTAAATTTGAATTCATATTGTAGTGCTATTCTTTAATCGAATGTAATTTACTCAATAAAAAATAAATCGTTTTTATGATGTATCCTTTTCATAAATTAAATTATTTTTTTTGGTTTAAACTTTATAGAAAAAGTATCTTAAATACAAAAAAAACCCAATCTTTAAAGATTGGG
>LAQA01000071.1:3223-21841 GCA_000981625.1 Flavobacteriaceae bacterium ASP10-09a | reverse complement strand
ATTTCGTAAATTTACTTTATGAAATGGCAAAACGCACTTCGAGATTATCAGTTATACTTAAAAATAGAAAGAGGTTTATCTCAAAACACAATTGATAGTTATTCTAGAGATTTAGAAAAATTAGTTCTATTTCTTGAGGAGAATGAAATCAACTTCACTCCTATTACAATTGATGAAACTACTATTCAACAATTTATTTATGCTATTGCAAAAAAAGTAAATCCTAGAAGTCAAGCAAGGTTGATTTCTGGTTTGCGAAGTTTCTTTGATTATTTAATTTTTGAAAATTACAGAGAAACAAATCCAACAGATTTAATAGAAGCGCCTAAAATTGGAAGGAAACTGCCTGATACTTTATCTGAAGACGAAATTAATGAGCTTATTTCTGCGGTAGATTTAAGTCATCCTCAAGGAGAAAGAAATAGAACTATTTTAGAAACCTTATATAGTTGTGGTTTGCGTGTTAGTGAATTGATCACCTTAAAAATTTCTGATTTATTTTTTGATGAAGGCTTTATAAAAGTTACTGGAAAAGGAAATAAAGAACGTTTTGTGCCAATACATGTTAATGCTCAAAAATATATTTCTACTTACATTAATGTAATTAGAAGTCACCTAAAACCAACTAAAGGATTTGAAGACACGCTGTTTTTAAACAGGCGAGGTAAAGGATTAACGCGTCAAATGATATTTACTATTTTAAAAGATTTAACCATTAAAATTAATTTAAAAAAGAAAATAAGTCCACATACTTTAAGACACTCTTTTGCAACTCATTTATTAAAAAATGGTGCAGATTTAAGAGCCATACAACAAATGCTAGGACATGAAAGCATTACTACTACTGAGGTTTATGTGCATTTAGATGCTAGTTACTTAAAAGAAGTTGTTGAAACTTTTCATCCAAGAAAATAAAACACCATTCTAATGTTTCTATTTTGAGTTTTGTAAATCATTTCGTGAACCCTATAATTCTTACATTTTCGAATCTACTTTTTGATTTATAGAATCCTGCTTACGATGGAGTGAGAAACATTTATTAAATAAAAATCCTGCTTTTTTTAAAAAAAAAGCAGGATTTTATTTTTATTCGTTTGAGTGTTCCTTCCCTTCAAGAAGATTAAGATGAGCCTTTATTATTTAGCTACATTAACAGCTCTTGTTTCTCTAATTACTGTAACTTTTACTTGACCTGGATACGTCATATCATTTTGTATTTTTTGAGAAATATTGAATGATAATTCAGCAGCTTTCGTATCACTTACTTTTCCACTTTCTACCATTACACGTAATTCACGTCCTGCTTGAATAGCATACGCTTTTTGAACACCCGTAAAGCCAAAAGCAATTTCTTCTAAGTCTTTTAAACGTTGAATATAAGAATCCAACACTTGACGTCTTGCACCTGGTCTTGCTCCTGAAATTGCATCACAAACTTGTACAATTGGTGACAATAAACTCTTCATTTCTATTTCATCATGGTGAGCTCCAATCGCATTACAAACCTCTTCTTTTTCACCATATTTCTCAGCCCACTGCATTCCTAAGAGTGCGTGAGGAAGTTCACTTTCTGATTCTGGAACTTTACCAATATCATGCAACAAACCGGCTCTTTTTGCAAGTTTCGCATTTAAGCCCATTTCAGAAGCCATAATTCCACAAAGATTTGAAACTTCACGCGAGTGCTGTAATAAATTTTGACCATAAGAAGAACGGTATTTCATACGTCCAACAGTTTTAATCAATTCTGGATGTAAACCATGAATTCCTAAATCTATAACAGTTCTTTTACCAACTTCTATAATTTCTTGTGTAATTTGCTTTTCAGTTTTCTTAACAACTTCTTCAATTCTTGCTGGGTGAATTCTTCCATCAGTAACTAGTTTGTGCATTGACAAACGTGCAATTTCTCTTCGAATTGGATCAAAACAAGAAAGAATAATAGCATCAGGAGTGTCATCAACAATAATTTCAACACCGGTTGCTGCTTCTAAAGCTCTAATATTACGTCCTTCTCTACCAATAATCCTACCTTTAACGTCATCAGACTCAAGGTTAAAAACAGAAACACAATTTTCTACAGCTTGCTCAACACCTACTCTTTGTATTGTACCTAAAATAATTTTTCTTGCTTCTTGTTCTGCTGTTAATTTTGATTCTTCTATAGATGTTTGTACAAAAGCCATAGCTTCCGATTTAGCTTCTTCCTTTAAAGAAGTTACTAATTCTTTCTTCGCTTCATCTGCAGATAAACCAGAAATTTGCTCAAGCATGTCAACATGACGCTTGTGCATTGCATCAAGATCACTTTCTTTATTTTCTAAAAAATCTAGCTTAAAATTGTAATCTTTTTCTTTTTGCTCTAAAGATTGATTTAAACGTTTGTTCTTATCAAACTCTGAAGCAACTTTGGATTCTCTATCTCTAATCCTTTTTTCTACATCTGAAATCTTTTTTTCTCTTGATAAAACTACTTTTTCATGCTCAGATTTTAGTTCAATGAACTTTTCTTTGGCTTGTAAAATTTTATCTTTTCTTACTGATTCTGCATCAATTTTTGCTTCCTTTAAAATAGCAGAAGCCTCTTTTCTGGTGCTGTTAAGTATCTTTTTTCCTTTCGATTTTTCCATCGATTTAAAGATAACAAAGCCTACTGCTACTCCTCCTAAAACTCCCAATATAATGGGAAGTATCATATCCTCCATAATTTAAATTTAATATAAAAAAAAGCCTACATTAGTTGGGTTTTTAAACTCCAAAATGACATTTATAGGACTAACTAACTCTTCAAGGATCCATTTAAATATTGAAGCAAGTTCAATACGAATGGCATGCTTTTGTAGTTAAGACTCATCCTTCATAATAGAATAGTGTTGAGTTTAATAAACAATTACTAACGTAGGCAGTGTGTTGTTAATGTATTTTAATGAACTTATTTTAAATGAGAGCTAACCAAATTAGTAAGCTCATTTAATTTTTCTATTTCTTCTTTTTTTGTGTCATTTTTATCCAAAGATAGTATTTCTAATTTAGATGCAAATTGCAATGCAGACATGGCTAAAACATCTTGTTTGTCGCTAACTGCATAATTTTGCTCATACATAGAAATTAAATTATTAATTGCTGTTGCAGCTTTACGCATACCCTCTTCCTCTTTCGTGTTGTTAACACTTAAAGGATAAGTTCTGCCTGCAATAACAATATTAATCTTTAGTTTTTCCACAATTCAAAGAACTTTATTCTTGTAACTGAACAATGCATTTATCAATTTCTCTTACCAATGCGTTTATTTTCAGTTTTGTATCTTTAGTATTAGTACTACTGCCTTCAATAGTTTTAGCAATTTTAAGCATATCAAATTCTTTTTTATGAGTTACTAATTTTTGCTCTTTTTCTAAAAGTTGATTTTGTAATATTGTGTTGTTTTGAAGCAATATTTGATTTTCGTTTTTCAAAAAATCATAATTAGAAAGAAGTGTTTTCAACTTATCTTCCAGTAAATGAATTACTTCTAGTGTATTACTCATCTTACATTTTAGAATAAACTATCTCCACAAAGTTAACATTCTGTTTTAAACTTTACAACATTTTATCACTTATTTACTAATTTACTGAAAATGAACAAATTAAAAAAAGAATGATTTTTACTATTTTTACCAAAATAATAATTTCTACAATTTGAAAAAACTAATATTATCCTCAATTTTATTACTTCATTTTTTATGTTTTTCACAAGAAAAATATCCCAAAAATTATTTTATAGAACCTGTAAGTATTCCTATTTTTTTATCTGGTTCTTTTGGTGAATTACGCAGTAATCATTTTCATGCAGGTATAGATATTAAAACTCAAGGAAAAGAAGGTTTAAATGTTTTTGCAACTGCTGATGGTTATGTTTCTAGAATAAAAGTTCAACAACTTGGGTATGGAAAAGCAATTTATATTACACATCCAAATGGATATACATCTGTCTATGGACATCTAAGTAAATTTGCTGATGAAATTGAAAAACATGTAAAATCAATTCAATACAAAAAAGAAAATTATGCCACAGAAAATTTATATTTCAAAAAAGATAAATTCTCTGTAAAAAAAGGAGAAATAATTGCTTATTCTGGAGATACTGGTGGTTCTGGTGGTCCACATTTACATTATGAAATTAGAGATACGGAAACAGAGCATGTTATAAATCCGCTCTTATTTGGTCTAAAGGTTGAAGATACTATAGCTCCAGCTTTTCGAGCTTTAAAAGTCTATGCTTTAAGCTCTGATGCGAGAATTAATCAACAAAGAAAAAGTTTTCAAATACCCATTAAAAATTTGGGTATCGGAAAATATATTGCTGACAGAATTACTGCAAGTAGCGTTATTGGTTTTGGAGTAAATGTTTTTGATCGTTTTAATAAAGCCCCAAATAAGAACGGTATTTACAGTTTAGAGATGTTGGTAAATGGGCAACGTTTTTATTATCATGATGTAGAAACTTTTTCGTTCTCAGAAAGTAAATTCTTAAACTTACATATTGATTATGAGCATTATAAGAAATATAAAAGACGTTATCAAAAAACATATAAAGTAACTTCAAATAGATTATCTACTTATAAGGACTTGATCAATAATGGGAAAATTAACATTCAAAAGAACTTAAATTATACAATAGAAATTATTGCAAAAGATTTTGAAGGCAACGTAAGCTCATTGAAAATTCCAGTAGCTGGAAAAGAGAGCAATACTATTTTTACAGAACAAAAGGATACAACAGCATATAAAGTAATTGCTAAAAAATTTAATAAGTTTAAGCAACAAAATGTAACAGTTGCTTTTCCTAAAAGAACATTTTATGAGGATGTATATTTAGATTTTAAAATTGATGAAAAAATTGCTAAAATTCATACACCAACTATTCCTCTTGATAAAAAATTTACACTAACTTTTAATGTTTCTAAATATTCTGAAGCTGAAAAACAATTCTTATATATTGCAAATATTGAATACCCAAAATATCCAAGGTATGAACCTACAAAAAAAAAAGACAGCACTTTTTTTATAACAACAAAAACTTTAGGGAATTACACCTTACTAAGCGACAGTATAAAACCGACAATAAAGTTATTGTACTTTAAAGATCAACAATGGATTTCTAATTCTAAAACACTAAAAGTAAAAATTGCAGATATTGGTTCTGGTATTAAAAACTTCAGAGCAACTATTGATGGAAAATGGGTTTTAATGCAATACAATCATAAAAAAAGAATTTTAACGTATAATTTTAGTGATAAAAAATTGTTTGGTAGCAAACATATCTTTAAAATTGTAGTCTCAGACAATGTAGGAAATACGAATGCGCTTTCTGCAACGTTCTTTAAGAAACAAATAAACTAACTTTTGTGAAAAAAATATTCTTCTTACTGTTACTATTACCAAGTTTTCTAGTAGCTCAAAAAACCACTATCTTAAAAGGTACTGTAAAAAACAACAAGAAAGAACCCATAGAAAAAGTATCTATAAAATTTGGAAATAGTGGAGCTGTAACTGATAAAGGCGGAAACTATCAAATAAGAATTCCTTACAAAAAAGAAATTAATTTAATTTTCAGTCATGTTTCTTATCGTACTTTTACAAAAAAAATTACTGCAAATAGTAGAAATACAGTTCGCTTCTCTCCTATCTTAACTTTAAAAACAGAACAATTAGAGGAAATTGTTATTAAAGACAATAGAAAAAGAGCTGAAGGAATCACAAATATAGATGTTAGAAAAGCTAAAAATATTATCGGTCCAAATGCAGGCGTAGAAAATGTTTTAATGACGTTACCTGGCGTAAGTAACAACAATGAATTAAGTACACAGTACAATGTAAGAGGTGGTAATTTTGATGAAAACTTGGTATATGTTAACGGAATTGAAATCTACAGACCTTTTTTAATTAGATCTGGTCAGCAAGAAGGGTTAAGTTTTATCAATTCAAATATGGTTCAAAATATTAATTTTTCTGCGGGTGGGTTTCAAGCAAAATATGGAGATAAATTATCATCTGTTTTAGATATTACTTACAGAAAACCTACCAAAAATGCAGTAACAGTAGAGGCAAGTTTGTTAGGCGCAAGTGCAACTTTTGAAGGTCAGTTTTTAAATAAAAAACTAAGTACAATTACAGGAATCAGATATAGAGATAATAGTTTGTTTGTAAATAGCAAGCAAATTGAAACTAACTTTAAACCCAAATTTACAGACGTACAAACCTTTTTATCTTACGAGTTCTCCAAAAAACTTTCACTTAATTTCTTAGGTAATTTTTCCTTGAACAATTATAATTATCAGCCAGTATCAAGAAGAACACGTTTTGGAACCATCGCAAATCCTTTAGAGTTAATTGTTTTTTATTCTGGACAAGAACAAGACAAATATTTAACATTGTTTGGCGCTTTATCTGCAGATTATGAAATAAATAAAAATTTTACGCTAACTACTACAGCCTCCCGATACAACACACAAGAAGAAGAACATTTTGACATTGCTGCTTCCTATAATTTAGGTGAGGTAGATGCCAATATTGGTTCAGAAAGCTTTGGAGAAGTAGGTTTTTCTCAAGGAATTGGCTCACAATTAAATCATGCACGTAATGATTTAGATGCTTTAATTTCTAACCTTCAAGTTAGAGGAACTATTAAAAAAGGGAAAACTCAATGGAATTTTGGTGCTAAATATCAAAAAGAAGATATTAAAGATAGAATTAGAGAGTGGGAAGTAATAGACTCTTTAGGATTTTCTATTAGACCTCCTTATCACATATCAAACAACCAACCTTACGAACCTTTTGAAGGTGAAATCACTCCTTATCAAAATATCAGAAAAGATAATAATGTTGTTATAAATAGAGTTTCTGGTTTTTTGCAATTCAATCAACGTGCGTATTTAAATAATCATGAGATTTGGTACAATTTAGGTATTAGAGCTCATAACTGGTCTGTTACAGGAAATGGAATAAAATCTAAAAGTCAAACTATTATTAGTCCTAGAGCACAATTTGCTATCAAACCAAATTGGCAAAAAGATATGTTGTTTAGAGTTTCTGGCGGATTGTATGCGCAACCACCCTCTTACAGAGAGTTAAGAAACTTTGATGGTGATTTAAACGTGGATGTAAAAGCACAGAAATCGATTCATTATGTTGCAGGAATGGATTACAGTTTTGAAATGTGGGACAGGCCTTTTAAGCTTACTACAGAAGTTTATTATAAAGACTTGTCAGATGTTAATGCGTATTCAATTGATAACGTTAGAATACGTTACAGAGCAGATAATGCTACAACTGCTTTTGCAAACGGAATTGATTTGCGTCTTAATGGAGAGTTTGTTCCTGGAAGTGAAAGTTGGGTAAGTTTAGGGTATTTAAAAACTGAAGAAAATATAAATAATAAAGGTGCTATTGCTAGACCTTCTGATCAACGTATAAAATTTGGAATTTTATTTCAAGATTATGTTCCTAATTTACCAGACTTAAAAGCGTATTTAAATTTGGTGTACAACACAGGTGTTCCCGGAGGCGCTCCTGCCTACTCAGATGTGTATCAATTTCAAAAACGTTTAAGGGATTACAAACGTGCAGATTTAGGGGTTTCTTATATTTTTGTGGGTGCAAATAAACGTTACTCTACAGGTTGGTTATCTAATTTTAAAGAATTAAGCGCTGGTTTGGAACTTTTTAATATGTTTGATATTCAGAATTCTATTACAAACACTTGGGTAAGAGATGTATACTCTAAAACACAATTCGGAATCCCAAATTTTATGACGGGAAGAGTTTTAAATTTTAAAGTTGGGATGCAGTTTTAAAAAATGAAAAAAGAGCTGATTTTTATCAACTCTTTAGTCTAAAATATTTCTTAGATTATTCTAATATCTGAGCAGCATGTGCTTTTGTTTTCACTTTTAAAATTATATCTTCAATAATACCCTTTTCATCTATTACAAAGGTAGTTCTGTGAATTCCATCATATTCTTTACCCATAAATTTCTTTGGTCCCCAAACATTAAAAGCCTCTATTACAGCTTTGTCTTCATCCGCCAAAAGCGGAAAAGGTAATTCGTGTTTATTTATCCAATTTTGTTGTTTTTTGGCAGAATCTGCACTTACACCTAAAACATCATATCCTTTTGCTAAAAAAATTTGATAATTATCGCGTAAGTCACAAGCTTCATTTGTACAACCGGGTGTACTTGCTTTTGGATAAAAGAATAACACTAATTTTTTGCCATTATAATCTGACCGTTTTATTGTATTACCTGCGTTATCTTTTGCTTCAAATTCTGGAGCAGTATCTCCTATTTTTAGTGATGTCATTTTTTTATTTTATTAACAAAGATACAAAGTAAAAAAGTTTTTTTAAAGTCTAAATAAATAAGGTTTCAGTTAGAACTTTGTAACTTGCAAACTTTGAAAATTTGTAACTCTAAAGAATGAATAAACAAGAAAAAGTACAATTTGTAATTGATACACTCGAAGAGAAGTATCCCGAAATACCCATTCCTTTAGATCATAAAGATCCATATACGTTGTTAATTGCTGTCTTATTATCCGCTCAATGCACAGATGTTCGAGTAAATAAAATTACTCCTCTATTATTTGCTAAAGCGAATAACCCTTTTGATATGATAAAAATGACGGTAGAAGAGATAAAGGCAATTATTCGTCCTTGTGGTTTATCACCAATGAAATCGAAAGGGATTTATGGTTTGTCAAAAATATTGATAGATAAATATAATGGGGAAGTTCCACAGAGTTTTGAAGGTTTAGAAGAATTGCCAGCTGTTGGTCATAAAACTGCAAGTGTCGTAATGAGTCAGGCCTTTGGAGTACCCGCATTTCCTGTAGACACACATATACATCGATTATTATTTCGTTGGAATTTAACCAATGGCAAAAATGTTGTGCAAACAGAAAAAGATGCAAAACGTTTGTTTCCAAGAGAGTTATGGAATGATTTACATTTACAAATTATTTGGTATGGGAGAGAATATTCTCCTGCCCGGGGTTGGAATTTAGATAACGATATAATCACGAGAACGATTGGTAGAAAATCTGTTTTGAATGAATATTATAAGAAACAGAAAATATAAAAAAAAGCCCCAACATTAGTTGAAGCTTTTCCCACTCTTAATTCAAATTCAATTCAATGAAATTTTTTGATTTAGTTTTTACAATAGTTAGCGATTTGGAAAAACTAATCAAAAATTGAACTGTTCCTTGTTTAGGTTGCATCTGAAAATCAGATGTCTTTTTAGAGTAAAGTTGCATCATATATTTTATTTAGTCTTCTGGTTATAAAATATTAACGATGATTTTCTACTTTTAGTATTAGTTTACTAAAATAATTTTATGTTTATCTATTAATTTTCTCATATTAATTAACGCATAACGCATTCTGCCCAATGCAGTGTTAATACTAACACCTGTATTTTCGCTTATTTCCTTAAAGCTCATGTCTTTATACATGCGCATTATTAGAACTTCCTTTTGTTCTTCTGGCAACTCTTTAACCAAATCTCGAACATCACTATAAATTTGCTCTTGTATAATCTTTTTTTCAGCATTTAAGTTCCCATCACCTAAAACAGAAAAAATATCAAATTCATCTGTATTTTTAAATGTTGGCATTCTATTAGATTTTCTAAAGTGATCTATAATTAGATTATGAGAAATACGCATAACCCAAGGTAAAAATTTACCCTCCTCATTATAATTTCCTTTTTTAAGAGTTCTAATTACCTTGATAAAGGTATCTTGAAATACATCTTCAGTAAGATCTCTATCTTGAATTTTACTGTATATAAAACTATACAGCCTTTGCTGATGTCTTTTAATTAAAATCTCTAAAGAATGTTCATTACCTTCAATGTAACTCTTTACTAAACTGCTGTCTATTTCTTTTTTATTACGCACCATAATTACTTTTAAGAAAGAAAAGTATCTCCCTTTTTTTATTAATTTATTAATAATTTAAAAGTAATTTTTTACTATATGCGTCTTGTTTTGTGATTATTAAGTTATCAAATATAGAATATTTTTTTTATTCAACAAATATTTTAACAAATTCAATGTCAATATTTTTTTAAATCCAATGAAAATAGTGGTATTTTTATGGCCTATTTTTATATAAAATGAAGACCGACATTTCTACTGTAAATCCTAAAGAAAATATTATAATTAAGGGAGCAAGACTGCATAATTTAAAAAATATTGATGTTGTTATTCCAAGAAAAAAATTGATTGTAATTACAGGTCTCTCGGGGTCTGGAAAGTCTTCTTTAGCTTTTGATACCCTATATGCAGAAGGTCAAAGACGTTATGTAGAAAGTTTGAGTTCTTATGCACGTCAATTTTTAGGAAAACTACACAAACCGAAAGTAGATTATATAAAAGGAATTGCACCTGCAATAGCCATTGAGCAAAAAGTAAATTCTACAAATCCACGTTCTACTGTTGGAACATCAACTGAAATTTACGATTATATAAAACTTTTATACGCAAGAATTGGTAAAACCATCTCCCCTATTTCTGGTCAAGAAGTAAAAAAAGATACCGTTTCTGATGTTGTGAAGTTTGTAAAAGAGTTTACAGCAAAAACAAAACTTCTCTTATTAGCGCCGATTATTATTGACGAAAATCGAGATTTAAAAACTGTTTTGCAAGTTTTAGAACAACAAGGTTATGCCCGTTTAAAATGGAATGACAAAGTATATCGAATTGCTGATTTCCCTCAAAAAGAATTTAAAAATGAAAAACTATTTTTAGTGGTTGATCGGGTGATTACGAAAGAGGATGAAGATTTTTACAACCGATTAGCAGATGCAATTCAGACTGCTTTTTTTGAAGGAAAAGGAATTTGTTTTATTGAAAATTTAGAAGACAACAATATTGCCGAATTTAGTAATAAGTTCGATTTAGACGGAATGTCTTTCTTAGAACCGAATACACATTTATTTAGCTTTAATAACCCTTATGGAGCTTGCCCTACCTGTCAAGGTTATGGAAATGTAATTGGAATTGATGAAGAATTAGTCATTCCGAATACTGGGTTATCCATCTTTGAGGATTGTATCTTTCCATTTAAAACACCTTCCTATATACATTATAAAGAAGAGCTAATCGCGGTTGCTTATCAATTTGATATACCAGTTCATAAACCTTGGTTTGAACTTTCGGAAAATCAAAAAGAATTGGTTTGGAATGGAAACAAATACTTTAATGGAATTCAGCATTTTTTTACGGTTTTAGAAGAAAAAAGTTATAAAATTCAGAATAGAGTCATGCTTTCTCGCTACCGCGGAAAAACAAAATGTACCACTTGTAATGGAAAACGCTTGCGTAAAGAAACAGATTTTATAAAAATAAATGAGAAAACAATTTCTGATTTAGTGACACTTCCTTTGGATGAATTATCAATATTCTTCAAAAATATTAAACTAGATAAATACGATGCAAAAATTGGAAAGCGTTTGCTTACAGAAATCAATAATCGTTTACAGTTTTTAACAGATGTTGGCTTGTCTTACTTAACAATCAACAGAACTTCTAACACACTTTCTGGTGGTGAAAGTCAGCGCATCAATTTAGCAACTTCTTTAGGCAGTTCCTTAGTTGGATCAATGTATATTTTAGATGAACCTAGCATTGGTTTACATCCAAAAGATACAGAACGTTTAATTGGCGTTTTAAAAGATTTACGCGATTTAGGCAACACCGTTATTGTGGTAGAACATGACGAAGACATCATGAAAGAAGCCGATTATATTATCGATATTGGCCCAGAAGCAGGAACTTTTGGAGGACATGTAGTTGCCGAAGGTAATTTTAAAGAAATCTTAAAATCAGATTCTTTAACAGCAAAATATTTAAATGAAGAACTAAAAATTGAAGTCCCTAAAAAACGTAGAACTTCAAAAAATAATATTCAAATTATTGGCGCAAGAGAACATAATTTGCAAAATATAGATGTTACATTTCCACTAAATTGTTTATCCGTAATTACAGGAGTTTCTGGTTCTGGAAAAAGTACATTAGTGAAAAACATTTTATACCCATCAATGCAAAAAAAATTGATTGGTTATGGAGATAAAGTCGGGCAGCATACCGAAATAAAAGGGAATTTTGAGAATCTAAAACATGTTGAATTTATAGATCAAAATCCTATTGGGCGTTCTTCACGTTCAAATCCTGTAACGTATATTAAAGCTTATGATGATATTAGAATGTTATATTCTAATCAGAAATTATCAAGTATCAGAAACTATAAACCCAAACATTTTTCTTTTAATGTTGAAGGTGGACGTTGTGAAGTTTGTAAAGGTGAAGGTGAAGTTACAATTGAAATGCAATTTATGGCAGATGTGCATTTAGAATGTGATGTTTGTAATGGAAAGCGTTTTAAGAAAGAAGTTTTAGAGGTTAAATTTGATGGAAAATCAATTGATGATATTTTAAATTTAACCATAGATGATGCTGTAGCGTTTTTCTCTGAAAACTTAGTGACTAAAATTGCTAGTAAATTAAAACCCTTACAAGATGTTGGTTTAGGGTATGTAAAATTAGGCCAATCTTCCTCTACACTTTCTGGTGGTGAAGCACAAAGAATAAAATTAGCATCCTTTTTAGTCAAAGGAAACACCAAAGACAAAGCGCTATTTATTTTTGATGAGCCTACAACAGGCTTACATTTTCACGATATTAAAAAATTATTGGCTTCTTTTAATGCATTAATTGATAAAGGACATTCTATTATTGTAATTGAACATAATATTGAACTCATAAAATGTGCTGACTATATTATTGACTTAGGTTTAGAAGGTGGTAAAAATGGTGGAAACCTTATTTTCCAAGGAACCCCAGAAGATTTAGCAAAAAACAAAAAGTCTTGTACAGCAAAGTATTTGGCAGAAAAATTAGGGTTTTAGTATAAAAGTATATTTTTCAAGAAGCTATCTCCTACTTTCACTGCTCGTTTTTTTTATATCAAAAAAAGAGCTAAAACAAACCATTTAATCTGGGCTAAACTTGTTTTACAGTTTATGACCAAGTTAAAAGACAAACTAACTTATTACTGATTTTTGCCATAATATTTTCTAAAGATGAACACTTATTAAAAGAAACTATAAGTTTCATCCATATTTTTAACGAATTCTAATTTACACTATACGAATTCTAAAACAGCAAAAATTTAAGTCAAGTTCAAGTCTACTTTTACAGTGTATTAACATTTAAAAAGTAGAAATCATGAACAAAGTATTTAAAAAATTAGTAGTTGCAGTAGTAATCATTTTAACATCAACCGTTTTTATAAATTGTGATAACACAGCAAGAATTAAAAAAGATAAAGTTGTAACTTTAGCTTTAGAAGATAATTTAGACCACACTGTTAAAGAAGAAACTACTACAAGAAAACCAATAGTTTTTATCACAGGTTATGACAAAGGAAATGAAACTTTTTATCACAATGCAAGAGCCTATTTTAAAGAACAACAATTTGAAATTGTAGAAGATAAATATTCTTTAGAAGAGGTAATCACTTGGCTTAACAAGAATGAGGAAGAGAATCCTTATGGAGAAATTCATATTGTAAACAAAAGTAATCCTTATAAAGGAATGACTTTAGAAACCACTATTAAAGGCGAAAGAGTTACCTCAGAATCCTTGAGAAGAAATATTACAAAAGGCACTTTACCAACTTTAAAGGAAAGTGTAAATGCAAATTCTAAAATAATTTTTCACGCAAATGGATTAGGTGAAAACACTGAATTAATGAACACTTTTAAAGATGCTTTTTGTGCAGATGAATTGCCAAATATAATCGCATCTCCATACTTTTCAATTTTTGACGGTGAGTTTACAAAACACTATTTAGCAAAACCGCATTATGTATTTTATCCTACAGCAAATTCACCTGGAAAAACAGATTTATCAAAAGAAATTGCAAAAAAATATCCAGAAGAAAAAGATATCGACTGGTATGATGCGTTAAACAATGAAGAAGAAAGATTTGTCGGCGAAGCTTACACCTCTCAATTTACAATTCCGTTAAAATTTATATTAGATTATCATAATTCTGATGAAGAAGTACCAAGTTTTGAAAATCAAGAGGAAGTTATGGACTTTATAGAACAAGAACTATATTTAGAAATTGAAAAAATTAAAATTCCTTTAGAAAAATTTAGATGGTCCTATGTTATTAAAAACAGTAAGCTTTCTATTACTGGAAAAACGACAGGTTTAATTGTTTTAAAACCTTTAATTAAACCTTATGGAGAATTACAACACATAGCACCAGATACAAATAATAAGCGTTTATATGCAATGAATTAAGTGAAAGAAGAAATGTAGTTTTGCAAACGTCATTATAAAAACACTTTATAATGACGTTTTAATTAGTAAGTTTGTTTTATGTTGTTTTTCAAAAAAATTAGTCTCGTTTTTCTATTTCTTATGCTTTCAAATTTACAAGCACAGCAAAATAGTATTCAAAAATTCACAATTAACGATGGCTTAACAAGCAATATTATTTTTGACATCACTCAAGATAAAGTTGGTTATTTATGGATTGCCACAGACAAAGGTCTTATAAAGTTTGATGGTAATGATTTTACCCAAATTATCAAACAAAAAACAACAACAGTACTGTCACAAAATAATACAATTTATGCGGGTTTAGAAAACGGACTTCTTATCAAAAACAACAATCAAGAACAGTTTTTATCATCTAAAAAAGTAGTACATATTTCCTCTTTTAAAAAAGAAATTTTTCTTGGCACAACTCAAGGAATCTATCAATTAGAAAAAGAGTATTTAAAACCACTTCAAATAAATACAGTCGTAGATTTTTCTATTATAAACGATTTAATTTTTGAAAAAAATTCTTTTTATGTTGCCACCAACAAAGGTTTATGGAAACTCAATAGTTTAAACAAGCCAAAAGAAGTTGAACTAATTATAAAGGATCATGTAACTTCACTTTTAAAATTTCAAAATAAAATTATTGCGGCAACATTTCAAAATGGATTAAAAATAATTGATAATAATTCTATTGAAAAAAGAATTACAACACAACAAAGTGTAACATCAGTTCAAAAGCTAAAAAATGAAATTTGGGTAACTTCAGACAAAAACGGAATTGAAGTTTTCACACTTCCCTCCTTTTCTTTTAAACAAAAAATAAACAAATACAACTCAATAGAAACCAACAACATAAATACTGTTTTCAAAGATTCCCAAAATACAGTTTGGATTGCTTCAAATAATGGATTGTATCAAATAAAAAAATCCGTTTCCGATAATTCAAAAAGTAAAAAACCAGTAATTTATTTTGAAAATTTATTCGTTAATAATCAAAATATAGATTCATTATTAAGTGCTAAGAAGACAACAACTTTCTCACCTTCAGAAAACAATATTTCTATCTATTTTAAAACTGTTGATTTATTAAACCCTAGAAAAATAAAGTATCGATATAAATTAGACGATAAATTTTCTTCATGGTCTACAAATAATTCTGTGCAATTCGCAAACTTAAACGCTGGTAAATACACCTTTAAAATACAATCAAAAATTGATGATAAATTCAGTGAAATAAAATCATTTACATTTGTAATTGATACTCCTTTTTATAAAAAATCTTGGTTTATTCTAAGCGCTATTATTCTGTTCTTATTTGGTGGTTATTTATTTTTAGATTTCTATATTAAGAATATCAATCAAAAAAATAAAGAAAAAATAGACACATTAAAATTAGAAAACCATTTACTTTCTTTAGAGCAAAAAGCTTTACAATTACAAATGAATCCACATTTTATTTTTAATGTTTTAAACGGAATTAAAGCTCTTGGTAATTCTGGAAAAATAGCAGAATTAAATATAACAATATCACAATTCTCAGTTTTATTAAGAAGTATTTTAAACAACTCTAGAAAAGAAGAAATCAGTTTAAAAGAAGAAATAAAATCACTAAAAAACTATATAGAGCTAGAGCAAGCAATGAGTCCTAAAGATTTTGAATACTCATTTGACACAAACTTAAATGCTATTGATGCTGACGAAATTTTGATTCCGACAATGTTAATTCAACCTTTCATTGAAAATGCAATTCAACATGGTTTTGAAGTAACTAAAAAAGGAAAAATAACGATTTCTTTTGAAGTGAAAAATAATTTTTTACGATGTACTATTATTGATAATGGAATCGGAATTCATCAATCTAAAAAAAGAAAAGAAAATTCAAATCATAATTCAGTAGCATTAAAAGTATCAAAAGAAAGAATAGAAAATATAGCAACCAAAAACTCATTTTCTATTGATGAAATTATTGAATATTCCGTGATTAAAGGAACTAAAGTTTGGTTTAAAATTCCGTTAAAAACAGATTACTAATGAAAAGAAATAAATTTATTAAAAAAACACTTTTAGGAACCCTTGGACTTGGATTTATTGGCGGAATATATTCATGGCAAGTAGAACCTTTTTGGTTAGAATTTGTTCATAAAAAAATGCCAATAAAAAATTTACCAGAAAATTTAATTGGAAAAACGCTCATACAAATTAGTGATATCCATGTTGGAAATCGATTTAATTATCAATATGTTATAGATTCTTTTTCAAAAGCAAAAGCATACAATCCAGACTTTGTTGTATACACAGGAGATTTCGTTGATTATGATACTGAAGAACAATTTTCGCAATTAAATGAAGTTTTTAAAAATGTAGTAAAAGGAAAATTAGGAACTGCTGGTATTTTAGGAAACCATGATTATGGACATGATTGGTCAGAACAGCGTGTCGCAAATAATATTACTTCAATTCTTGAAAATGCTGGAGTCAAAATTTTAGGAAATGATGAATTTAATTTTAACGGACTTAACATTATTGGGTTAGATGACTTTTGGGGATTAAATTTTGATCCAAAAAAAATCATGAATAAACACAATTCTAAAAATGCTAATTTAGTTTTATGCCACAACCCTGATGTTTGTGATTTGGATGTTTGGAATAACTACAAAGGTTGGATTTTAGCGGGGCACACACATGGAGGTCAGGTAAAGCCTCCTTTTTTAAAACCACCAATTTTACCTGTAGAAAACAAAAAATATGATTCAGGAGAAATAGACCTAAATGATGGTAGAACTCTTTATATTAATAGAGCTTTAGGAAATCTTTATCAAGTAAGATTTAATGTTAGGCCAGAAATAACAGTCTTTAAATTAGCAAAAAAGTCTTAAAATGAAAAAATTCACATCAATTATAGTAGATGATATTCCAGAAGCCTTAAACATGCTATATAATGATATTAAAAAAAATCATACAGAAATTGAAATTATAGGAAAAGCAACGAGTGTAATTGAAGCTGCAAAATTATTACAAAAAAAGCATCCAGATATTTTGTTTCTAGATATTATGCTAGGAGACGGAACAGCTTTTGATATTCTCGAAATTGTACCCAATTTACAATCAAAAATAATATTTGTAACGGCTAGTGACGAATATGCAATTAAAGCTTTTAAATTTGCTGCAATCGATTATATTTTAAAACCATATTCGAATGAAGATTTAGCAAATTCTATTAAAAAAGCGAAAGAACACATTCAGCCAAATAAAGAGCAACTATCTGTTTTACAAGAATCTATACGGAATCCAAATAGAATTTCACAAAAAATATCTTTGCATACTTCAGAAAAAATTATTGTTGTTCAACTTTCAGAAATTATACGATGTAAGTCAGACAATAACTACACTACTTTCCATTTAGATAATGGACAAAAAATATTGGTTTCTAAAACGTTAAAGTATTATGCCGATATGCTAAAAGAGAATGAATTCTTGAGAGTCCATCAAAGCCACTTAATCAACACAAAATATATTAAAGAGTTTATAAAGTCTGATGGAGGTTATCTTATTTTAAAGGATAAAAGCAATATTCCTGTTTCAGTAAGAAAAAGAAATGAGGTAATTGAAGCTTTAAATAATTCTATTTTATAACTAATTTTCAATACACCTCATTAGAACGACAAATTAATTATATGAAGAATACGGATCAAAAAAGAGTTTATAAAGTTTTAAAAATTAGCTAAAAAAACGAAAGTTTCAATGCACAGAAATCAGCAAATTTATTAATCACTTCATCCTAAAGTACCATTATATTTAAGAATTAACTTATGGACTCGATCTAGTGAATGTTATTTTTCTTGTTTTATATCCTTAATCTCCTTATATTTAGCTTCATAATAATGCTGTGAGAAAATAATATAAATTTATTAAATCTCAAATTCTTTTATTCTGTATGAAAAACAGCCCACAAATGGATATTGAGACTTCTAATGAGGTCTTAGTATTTGCAAAAAAAAATTACCAAACATACACAAATCACTACAAGTCTAGGAACTTAAAACCAATGTCATTTGAAGAGTTTCTTAAAAACTACAAACTTTAAATAGGCAATATAGTTAGTTTAACAAAAATAAATTTCAGGAATACTTTTGGACTTGATCCGATTTAACCAATTTTAAATCTAATCTCTATAAACAAAAAAAGTCTTCTCAAAATTGAGAAGACTTTGTCTTTTGGGTGGAAGACGGGATT
>LAQA01000071.1:0-3194 GCA_000981625.1 Flavobacteriaceae bacterium ASP10-09a | reverse complement strand
TACAACCACCATATAATTGCGGATGCAAATATAATTGTTTTTTCTTTTCCTGAGAAAGAAAAAATCAAATTAATTTACTTAAATTTTCTACCGCAACATAACGTTCTGTGGTAAAGCCTTCTGCAAGTTCTACACCAATTAACCGACCTAAATCTTTTGCTCTATAATTAATGCTGTCAATAAAGTTCTTACTAGTTATTGGGGTTTCTGGCTCTTTGCTATTAGGATCGTAAAACTGAGATGAATAGGCTAATACTGAGGCTATTTTTTCATCAACAAAGCCAGTAACATCGACGACAAAATCAGGTTCAATATTTTTCCATTGAATATAATGATATACTTGTTTTGGCCTCCATTTATCTTGTTGTTCACCATCTAAAGATGTTTTTATTTTTGTTAATCCGCTTAAAAAACAAGCATCAGAGACCAATTTACTACCTTTAGAGTGGTCTATATGTCTATCGTCAATAGCATTACACAGCACAATTTCGGGCTGATATTTACGAATCATTTTTATGATTTCTAATTGATGTTCTTTGTCATTAACAAAAAAACCATCAGCAAAACGTAAATTTTCACGAACTGAAACTCCAAGTATTTTTGCAGCATTTACAGCTTCTTGGTCTCGTAAATCTGCAGAACCACGAGTTCCTAATTCTCCACGTGTTAAATCTACAATTCCAACTTTTTTTCCTAAAGAAATTTCTTTAGCAATCGTTGCTCCACAACCTAATTCGACATCGTCTGGATGCGCGCCAAACGCTAATATATCTAGTTTCATTTGTACCTATTTAGTCATTACAAATAAGGAATGACGATTATTTTTTTATTTTGGCAATCGCTTGCTCTATATCTGCAATTAAATCTTTTGTTTCTTCAATTCCAACAGAAAAACGGATTAACCCATCTTTTATTCCTTGTTTAGTTCTTTCTTCTGGAGATAATAATCCGTGCGAAGTTTGTGATGGACTTAACATAGTGCTTTCTACACCTGCTAAACTCATTGAAGATTTTATCAATTCTAAATTATTTTGAAACTCCATAGCATCAAAACCTTCTTTTAATTCGAAAGACAACATTCCACCAAAAAATTTCATTTGTTTTTTTGCTAATTCATAATCTTTATGCGATTTTAATCCAGGATAATAAACACAGTCAATAGCTTTATTTTTAGCTAAATATTTCGCCATTTTTAATGCATTTTTACTCTGACGTTTTACACGTAAATTCATTGTCTTTAAACTACGTTCTAACATCCAAACTGTAAAATCACTTAAGCTTCCACCGAGATTTTTGGCAATATTCCAAATTTTATCAATATGTTCATTTGAAGCAGCAACTGCTCCAGCTAAAATATCTGAATGTCCACCCATATATTTTGTCGCAGAATGAATCATAATATCAATTCCGAAATCTGTTGGAGTTTGATTTATTGGCGATGCAAACGTATTGTCTATCATCGTTACGATATTTTTTGAAGTTGCTAATTTAGAAATCGCTTTCATATCCGTAATAGTTAATAACGGATTTGAAGGTGTTTCAATATATAAAACCTTGGTATTATCTTGAATTTTTTTCTCAAAATCTTCGATTGATAAACCCTCTGTAAATGAATATTCAATTCCGAATTTGTCAAATTCTTCTACCACAAAATTATAGGTTCCTCCATATAACGTTTGCTGCAAAACAATATGATCTCCTTTGTGTAAAAAAGCTAATAATGTTGTACTAACAGCTGCCATCCCAGAACCAAAAATTAACGCATTTTCAGTTTTTTCTAAAGCGGCTATTTTCTTGCATAACATTTCTTGATTTGGCGTGTTAAAATAACGTGGATACCGTTTTACATCTACGCCGTCAAAAGCATATGAAGTTGACATAAAAATTGGTGAAACTGCTCCTTTAAATTGCTCGTCTTTCACTTCACCGATATGAGTACAAATTGTGTTTATTCCTAATTTATTCGTTTTATTCATTTCAAAAAAATTATATCAGCTAATTTAAGAAAACCTATTGATTAGTTTCTACAAAAAAGCAATATCTTCGTTTTATGATATCAGTTTTACTTATTGGAAAAGGAAATGTAGGGTCGCATTTATACAAAGCGTTTTTAAATGCTGATGGAATTGCTGTTACTCAAATTAGTTCTAGAAAATTAGAAGTTATTCCGCAAGCGGATGTAACAATAATTGCTGTTTCGGATGATGCTATTGCTGAAATTTCTTCAAAAATCAAGAATGATTTTGTGGTACATACTTCTGGCAGTGTTTCTATGAATGATCTAAAAAACGACTCTAAAAAAGGTGTTTTTTATATGTTACAAACTTTTTCAAAAGATAAAAAAGTTGATTTTTCTGAAGTTCCTTTTTGCCTAGAAGCTGAGAACATAAATGATTACAAAACACTAGAAATAGTAGCAAAATCGATAGGAAAAAAAACATATCCTATAAGTTCAGAACAACGTAATACACTACATGTTGCTGCAGTATTTGTAAATAATTTCACCAACCATTTGTACAAAATTGGAAATGATATTTGTAAAGAAAACAACGTTCCTTTTGAAATTTTACAATCATTAATTAAAGAAACAGCTTCAAAAATTGAAACTTTATCACCAGAAAAAGCACAAACAGGACCAGCAATAAGAAATGATGAAAAGACAATAAAAAATCACTTAAATTTGCTCGATAAAAATCAACAAAAAATTTATAAAATTTTCACAAAATCTATCCAAAATGGAAATTAGTTTCAAACAGTTATTACCAAAAATTACTACATTTATTTTTGATGTTGACGGTGTTCTTACAAACGGAATGTTGACAATTATGCCTGATGGCGAATTGGTAAGACACATGAATGTTAAAGATGGATATGCAATGAAAAATGCATTAAATAAAGGATATAGAATCTGTATTATATCTGGCGGAACCAATGAAGGTGTTAGAAAAAGATTGTCTCTTTTAGGAATTGAAGATATTTACTTAGGCGCGCACAATAAAATAAAACAATACCAAGAATTGTTGAAAAAATACAACTTACAACCAGAAACTGTTTTATATATGGGAGACGATGTTCCTGATTACCCCGTAATGAAAGTAGTAGGCATAGCAGCTTGCCCGAATGATGCTGTTGAGGAAATTCAGGGGATAGCAAAATATATTTCTAATAAAAAAGGAGGTGAAGGTTGTGTTCGA
>LAQA01000022.1:45447-45597 GCA_000981625.1 Flavobacteriaceae bacterium ASP10-09a | reverse complement strand
AGTCTTTATTTTTGAAGGAACTTCTTGTGATGAAATTGTGAAAGTTATAAGTAATAAGAATGTTGTAAAAATGGATTTCATAATTGGTGTTTTTAGTGTTTTTTTAATCTTGTTTATATTCTAAAATATCTGATGGTTGGCAATCTAAGG
>LAQA01000022.1:31843-45309 GCA_000981625.1 Flavobacteriaceae bacterium ASP10-09a | reverse complement strand
AATTTACTATGATTGCCATTGTTATATTGTTAAGTCATTTTCTTGTTGAATATTGTTCCCTTTTTTGATTAAATCTTGATAGAAATATAAAAAGAACGCGATAATTAAATGAAGCAGCACAAAGAAATGAGGTTCATCAAACCGTAACATATCAAACATCGTATATCTGATTGTGATTCCGAAAAAACCTATAATAATCGGAATAAAATTCAATTTATAAAAGAAAGTCAGTTTTTTTAACGAGTATTCTTCAAATGTTTTTTCGATCATAAAAATTTTAAAAAAACTTTGTAATACATAGAAATAAATGGAATAATAAATGAATGTTGCCCACATTAAAATTACACTATAAGAGAGCCAAAACTCTATTCCTACACTTGCTATGACAGCAAAATTAAGTTCTTTTCTTTGTATGATTTCTACAAATGGAATATCCCAATTAAAAAAATATTCTAAAAAAGATAAGATAGATATTGGAATTACAAACGCAGAGAATAAGGCAAATCCCCAAAAAAACAGTTTAGAAAACAGGAATGCTATTTTTTTCATAGTTATATGGTTAAGTCATTTTCTTGTTTAGCTGTTTTTGCGATTTTAAAAATTTCACTTAAAACCATAAAAAACAGACCTAAACAAATTAGTACTAAATAAGTATTTAAACCAAATTCTAACGAAATTTCTTGCTTAAAATGGATTTGACCAACAAATGAAATAATCAAAGAAATGATACCAGATAAAACGATTGCATTGCCAATTTTTTTAAATGAGTGTATAATATAAACATCAAATATTTTTGCACTTAAAAAATAACGCAATGATTTTCTAAAAAGATATAAACTATACATAAGAAGTAAATAATTACTTAAAGCAATTGCAATTAATATTTTTGAGTATAAGTCTTCGGTTACAAAGTTTATTCCTTGAATCTTAATGTTTAAATCTGATAAATCATAGAAAAACAAGGCAGGTATACATATAAGTATTAATGGAATTCCTATTGGAGCTGTAACAATCCAAATAAAATCAATGATAGCTTTTAAAATATTTAATTTTTTCATAATTTAAACTTATTTGACTTTGCAAATATATAAAAATTATTGATAAACAATAATAAAATATTAAAAAAAGGTAATTTTAAACTTTTTTGATGACGTTTGTTACAATTCCCCAAATCACAAAATCATTATCTTCTGTGATATTTATGATCGGATAATTAGGGTTTTCTGGTTGTAACCAAACTTCGTTTTTTTCAACTCTTAAACGTTTTACAGTAAACTCGCCGTCTAAAAAACAAACCGCAATTTTATTATTAGCAGGTTCTAAGCTTCGGTCAATTACTAACAAATCATTGTCATCTAAACCGGCATCAATCATAGATTGCCCTTTTACTTTGGCAAAAAAAGTAGCGTCTTTGTTTCTGATTAATTCGTCATCCAAAGAAATTCTAGTTTCTCTAAAATCGTCTGCAGGCGAAGGAAAACCAGCTGAAATACCTGCATCAACTAAGATTGCCCCATTACCAGTAGAAGCTTTTGGTGTAAAAAAAGTTAGTGTTTTTGATGTTTTCATTTAACTGCAAATTATAACATTTTTGTATATTTTCAATATTTTTTTATCACTTAAAATACTGTTTTACAATCATTACAGAGATGTTTAGTTTTTTCGAAAAAAGGAAATAACATATAAAAAACATTTTTTCTTTGAAGTGGCGCAATTAAAATCCTGTTAGAATTGCAATTTGTACAAAAAAGATTATTTCCGTTTTTGTCTTTTTGATAGGTTCTAATTTCAGTATATATTTTAGCTGCTTTTTCAAAGTCATTTTGATGCACCAACAATTTTACGCCACCAATTGCATTACTAATTAAAGGATCTGAATCTATGGTTTTTTCATCCATCAGCATTGTTTTAAAACCATCAGCATCTAATCTTGATTTTGTAACATGCGCTTCTGTAGAATATTCAAAAACAGCTAAAACTTTATAATTAGAATTCATAAAAAGACGAGTTATTTAGTAGTGTTTACCGTGATTATTTGATGAATATTGGTCGTAAATTTAGGCGATAATCTTTCTTGACGCATTTTCCAAGTACGTTTTAAATCTTGATTCCCAAGTTTAATTTTATCCGATTTAAATTTACTGTTTAATTTATCAATTGCAGTCATTAAAGGTTTGTGTTTTGGGTTTTCACTCGAAAATAAATTGAGTTGAAAATTATCATTTGGCACCAAACCTGTAACAATAACACCTGCTCTTTTATATTTAATACCGCTCTTGAAAATCATTTTCACAGCTTCTATGGCAGCACTAGAAATGGTTAAAGTAGAATCTGTTGGATATGAAAAAACCACGGTTTTACTCCCTCTATATTGTTCTAAATCTTTTTGATATCGGTCACTAGAAAGTTGTACAATTAGCATGTGACAGCTTGATTTTTGGACACGTAATTTTTGAGCACAACTTGCAGCAAATGTAGAAATACGTTCCTTAATATTATCAATATCTGTATATGTGTATTCAAAACTTCTTGTAGTTGAAATCATTTTTTTAGATGAAATTTCGCCTAACGGTATCTTAGAAATACCTTGTAAATCTTTTTGTAAACGCCATTCTACAATAGAGAGATTTTTTAAAACCCAATCACTAGAAAGTTGCGTGAAATCGTATGCAGTTTCACATCCTTTTTCTTGTAAGCGTTTTTTTAAGCGACTTCCAATTCCCCAAACATTTCCAATTTTAGTCCATTTTAAAGCTTTAATTCTTTTTTCTTCACAATCAATAATACAGATTCCTTTAGATTTTTTGATGTTAGAGCGAGCAATTTTATTAGCGACCTTAGTTAATGCCTTTGTTGGTGCAATGCCTACACAAGTTGGTATACCTGTCCATTTTAGAATTCGGCTTCTCATTATAGTTGCATATTCGGTAAAGTTATAATTTTCAAAACCTTTTAATTCTAAAAAAGATTCATCAATAGAATATACTTCAACATCTGGAGAAAAGTCTGACAAAATACTCATTACTCTTGCACTCATATCTCCATATAAAGGATAATTTGAAGATAAAACGGCAATATTATTTGCTTTACAAAATTGTTCCCATTTAAAAATTGGCGCACCAAAAGGTAGCTGTAATTTCTTAGCTTCATCGCTCATAGAAATAACACAACCATCGTTATTGCTTAAAATAGCAACTGGTTTTCCTTCTAAATTCGGATTAAAAACCCGTTCACAAGAAGCATAAAAATTATTACAATCGACCAATGCAAACATGCTATAAAAATACAAGAAATATGAAACGAAATTTAGATAAAAAGAAATAGTAATTAACAATCAGCAATAGAAAATAACATCTTAAAGCTTAATTTGATTGTTAAAAAAGTGTAACTAACTGTCAATCTATTTTATAGACACTTTGTTATAAGCATTTTTTAATTTTGTAATTACAGTTTCCATTTCTTCTTTGTTTAGATGTCCAAAACCAAAACGAATAGCACAGGTGTTTTTATCCTGATAAAGAATGGTTTTTGGTAGAAATAAATTGTTTTTTTCAGCTTCTTCGGCTAGTTTTACCAGCGATATATTCGATTGAAATTGTAACCAAACGGCTAATCCTCCAGAAGGTATATTCCATTTTGCAGTTTCTGAAAAATATTCAGTAAGAAGTTTGCATAAATAATCCCGTCTTTCTTTATATACTATAATATTTTTTTTCATCAGGCGATGAATTTCACCTTCATTAATTAATTCCGATAGCATTTGTTCCTGTATTAAATCACCTTGCTTGTCTATCAATTGTAAATAATTTGTTGCTTCCAAGATTAAATTTTCTGGTGCTACCACAAATCCTGTTTGAAAACTTGGAAATAGCGATTGCCCAAATTTTCCTAAATAAATAATCATTCCTTTTGCATCTGCACTTGCCATGGGCAACATTGCAGAGCCTTCAAACTGAAAATCGTAATCGTAGTCATCTTCAATAATAGCAAATCCGTATGCTACAGAAAGTTGTAACAATTCTAAACGACGTTCTGCACTTAATTTTACGATTGTTGGGTATTGTCTATGGGCACATAAGTAGATGCATCGAATGCTTCCTTTTACAAAATGTTTTTTTATGTATTCAATATTTAAACCATTAGCATCTACAGGAACTGTTTTTATGGTCGCTCCGGCTTGTTGAAAAATCATATTAGCAGCATAATTACTTAAATTTCCTACTAATACTAAATCGTTGTGTTTTATCAATAATTGGGATACGATGTACAAACTCATTTCTGTGCTACGGGTACTTATGAGGTTATTTGGTCTTATATGAAAACCTCTTGTTGCATTTAAATAATTACATAGCTGAGTTTGAAATAACGAATAGGAAGATTCGCTTGGCCTGTTCCATTTTTTTAGCAAGGTTTTTCTTTTCATTGCAGCGCTGTACCATCTTGTAAACTGATGCACAGGATGCAAACGTAGATCAGGTTTTCCGTCATTAATGGTGTGCTTAGCATTTGTTAGCTCAACAGTTGATGCTAAATGAAATGATTCTTGAAAAGGAAATCCTGTTGTTTTAGCATAAGTATATGCTTGATTTATTTTTTGTGAAGGTGCTTTTATTTTTGCTGTTTTTAGCTCTGGTACCAATACAAATGTACCTCTATTTGGTATTATTTCTACCCAACCTTGAGAGGCTAACTCTTCGTAAATAGCAACTGCTGTATTTCTATGAATTTCTAATAACCGCCCTAACACACGGGTTCCGGGTAGCATTGTACCTTTGACTAAATATCTACGTTGTATTGCATTTACAATTTGTTGTGAAACTTGTATATATACAGGTTGAGATATCGATTTATCAAAATCAATTAGTTGTTTGAATAGTATATTTACCGGACTATCTATCATTTTAAAGCTGGACTAGTTTAGTCGTCCGGAAAGTTACGACTTTTGCATTGTTTTAAATCAAAATAATAATCAAAATGACACAGAGTAAATTATTAATTATTGCATTCTTACTAATGCAAACAACTTTATTTTCCCAAGAAAAAAAGGAAACACAAGTATTAGACACAATCTTAATAAAATCGACTAGAATAGATTTACCATTCAAAGAAAATTCAAGAACAATAAACGTTATTACATCCGAAGTAATAAAAAATAGTGCAGCAACAAATGTGGCAGATTTGTTACAACAAGTTGCAGGTGTAGATATTAGAAGAAGAGGAACTGCTGGTAGTCAGGCAGATTTATATATTAGAGGTGGTGGTTTTGACCAAACGCTACTGTTAATCGATGGTATTAAAATGGATGATTCTCAAACAGGACACCATACAATGAATGCTGCTTTACCAATTGAGGTTATTGAAAGAATAGAAATTATTAAAGGTCCTGCGGCAAGAGTTTTTGGTCAGAATGCATTTACAGGAGCTATAAATATTGTGACTAAAAAGAAATTGTCAAACACACTTTCTGCAAATATAGAAACAGGTTCTTTTGGGCAACTTAATGGATCTGTAACTGTTGGAAAAGAGTTTAAAAATTCATCAATAATTGCACATGTTGGCGTATTAACTTCGGATGGTTACCGAACGAATTCTGATTATGAAAATAAGAACTACTTTTTAAAAGGAATTTTCAATAAGAAAAAGCAACCTATAGAAGTGATTGCTACTTTTTTCGATAAAAAATTTGGCGCACAAAATTTTTATACACCAGATTCATGGGGGTTTAATGAGTATGAAGAAACACAAAATAGTTTATTAGGAGCTTCGACTACTTTTAGAACTGAAAAATTTAAAATTACACCAAGAGTTTATTGGAAAAGAGGGCAAGATATCTTTTTATTGAAAAGAGACGATCCAAGCTTTTATAGAAATTTACACACTACGAATAAAGTTGGTTTAGAAACCAATGCTTCTTATACTTCTAATTATGGTATTACAGGTTTTGGAATAGATGTTTCTAGCGTTTCTATAAACAGTAATAATCTAGGCGATAGAAATAGAACGATGGCAAACTTATTTTTAGAACACCGTTTTAAATTAGGGGATAAAGTAGATGTTACTCCTGGAGTTGCAGTTACGTATTTCTCTGATTTTAAATTTCATGCGTTTCCTGGTTTAGATCTTGGTATCCAATTATCAGATAATTTAAAAGCTTATGGAAATTTAGGAATTACATACAGAATACCAACCTATACCGATTTATACTATAATGACAGCAGTACTGAAGGAAACCCTAATTTAAAACCAGAAGAAGCGTTTGCACAAGAAATTGGGTTGAAATATAATTCAGGAAGATTTACAACATCTGTAGCAATGTTTAATAGAGATGCTACTAATTTAATCGATTATATTCGTCAAAATACAACAGATTCTAAATATATAGCATCTAATATTACAAAAGTAAACACGAAAGGTTTTGAGGTAAATGCAGATTATCGTTTTAAAATAAACGAGTTTAATCAGACGTTGTCTTTTGGATATAATTTTTTAAATGATGATATTTTAGATCAAAATAAAGAGTTGTCTCGTTATTCTTTAAACACATTAAAGCATCAATTTATAACTCGTTTTACAAGTAAGTTGTTTAAAAATGTAAGACAAAATATTATTTACAAACATGCAGAACGAGTTATTGGTACAAGCTATAATGTTTGGGATGCTTCTGTAATTGTAGACTTCAATAAATTTATTTTTACAGTGACTGCTAATAATATTTTTGACGCAGCATATATAGAATCTGGCTTTGTACCAATGCCATCTAGTAGCATTTTATTTGGATTGCGTTATAGCTTTTAAGAAAAACCCCCAACATCATCACATTAAAGCCTTGATAAATTTTTATCAAGGCTTTTTTTAACGAGATTACTCAGAATTTAATGCAATAAAATCGATTATTAAGTTAGTAATAAAACAAAATCAAGAATATTTTAGTATTTTAAAACTATTATTTGTAGAATAAGAATGGTGCTATTTGAACTTTTAAATCAGTTAAAAATAGCGTATTAAAAAGTTGATTTCAGTAAAATGAGGTTAGCTTTATTATATTATAATTTTCATAACATTTTCATGTTTTTTTTGGCTTCAAAGTACAAGTCATTACTTTGATAAGCAAAAGCACTTATACCTAAAGATTCTGCTATAATTATATTGGTTTATTTGTGAGCAACTTGTTGTTGGTAATAACTTATATGGTCTAAATTATCTTTTACATGCAAGAAAGCGTTGTAGAAAGCATCGTTTTAGACTACAGCTCTTTTAATACCTTCTTGATTTTGATTATTTGATAGGCGAATTTGTTTTTATCTAGCAAGTACCTTTAAAAATTATATTTTTTTTTGAGTTGTTTTTTTTACCTATTTGACTTATTGAAGCATAATTTTGTTTATGTATTTTGGTTAATGAATCTAGGCTAAGGTATTGAGTAGTTAGTGATTTTAAACTAGTTGTTTTATTTAATAACGACTCCTGACTCTAACAACAAATAGTTGTAACCAGAAAAATAAGTAGGATTTTGTTTACAATAAAGGGTTACTTCTTGGAAGTAATTTTTTTGTCTAACTTTTTTATTTAAAAATAAACACAATAAAACTATTTAGGGATTAAAGTCTTGATAAAGGACATAAATGTTGCAAATAAAGAACATATGAATTAAATAAAGTACAAGTAATTCTAGCTAGAGAACAATAATGATGCTGTCTGTAAATTACATTTGCTGTAGGTAATTTAAATACCACTGAAAAAGTTTCACAATATGAGAAGTTTGAAGTTTAAAAGTATTGGTAGTAGTTAACAATTAATTGTTCAATTAGGACTAAAACTCATTGTTTTTGATAGGGTTATCTAATCCTATTTTAGCTAGTTTCGGAACTTATTAATTAAATCAACCAAAATGAAAGCATGCCCTAAATGCAAATCGGTGTCTAGGCACAGACTAAAAAGGATTTCATATGTAAAATTAATTCCAGGTACTAAATCTTATGGTTGCGACAAATGCAATACACGATACACTTGGTTTCCTTTTATCAATCTATCCTTTAGAGTTTAGTAATAAAAAAAGCCTCACATTCGTGAGGCTTTTTTTATTTTATTGTAGAATTATTTTATTGAAATAATCTAAAAATATCATTTCCGTTTGCAAAAAGTAGCAGTGCTATTAATAAAACAAAACCAACTACTTGTGCGTATTCTAAAAATTTATCACCAGGTTTTTTACCAGTAATCATCTCCCATAGAGTAAATACTACATGGCCACCATCTAGTGCAGGAATTGGTAATAAATTCATAAAACCTAACATAATAGATAAGAAAGCGGTTATGTTCCAAAAAGATTCGGCACTCCATTCATCAGGAAAAATACTTCCAATAGAAATAAACCCACCTAAACCTTTATAAGCACCTGTACTTGGATTAAATATCTTTTTTAATTGCTTTACATAGTCAGTTAACGTTTTCCAAGATTTATTCCATCCAGCAGGAATTGCTTCAGTAAATGAATACTCAATATCTGCTAAATTATAATATCCTAACCTTTCTAAATCTTTAGCAGGAATCGCTGAGAAAAGAACCCCTAACTTTCCTTTTTCTGTAATTTTTAAAGTAATTTCTTTTGTTTCAGTTCCTCGTAAAATAGTTGCTGTAACTTCTTGATTTTTATATTTAAATAAAGCTTCTTCAGCTTCATCATAATATTTTAAAGCATTTCCATTAATACCAGTAATAATATCTTTTGGTTTTAATGCTGAATTTTTATTAGGAGAATCATCAGAAATTTTGCCAATAGCAAAAGGATAACGTGGGTATAAAATTGGACCCGCATTTTTTCCTCTATCCATTAATTGAGAAATAAAATTAGTTGGAATTTCTTTATCAATAACGACACCATTTCGTTCAATTTGAAAATTATTCCCGTTGATGAATTCTAACGTTAATCCAGAGAACTTTTTAATTTGTTCTCCATCAACAGTTAAAATTTTATCACCAGTTTTTAAACCCAAATTCATGGCTAATGAATCTTGTACCCAAACACCATCTGTTACGTTTTCATTTGGTAAATACTTTTCACCATAAGCCCACATTAAACAGATGTAGATGAAAATTCCTAAAACAAAATTCACAAAAACTCCACCTAACATAATGATAAGACGTTGCCAAGCAGGTTTAGAGCGAAACTCCCAAGGTTGGGGAGGTAGAGCCATTTGCTCGGTGTCCATGCTTTCATCGATCATTCCAGAGATTTTTACATAACCTCCTAAAGGAATCCAACCAATACCATAGACAGTTTCACCAATTTTTTTCTTGAAAATAGAGAATTTATAATCGAAGAATAAGTAGAATTTTTCTACTCTAATTTTAAATAATTTTGCGGGGATAAAGTGCCCTAATTCGTGCAAGACAATTAGTAAAGATAAACTTAATATAAATTGCGATGCTTTTATTAATATTTCCATTCAGCGTTAAATCATGATTTAAAAACGGACAAATGTACGTTTTTAAAGAGAGTTTGAAAAGAACTAATTTACCTTGATTTTTATTTTAACAAAATTTTTACATTAAATATCTTTTAGTTGTCTTTTCTGTAGGGTTTTTAAGCTGTAAATTTGCACAAAACACCTTTTTATGGACTTAGATTTTTTTAAAAAGAGTAAATTAACAATCATTTTTTTAATCGTATTTTCTGCTATTTCAATTCCTGTTTTTTATCATTTATTAAAGGTTGATAAAAAACTAAAAGTGTACAATCCTGTAGATGTAAATCCAAGTTTGGTTGACGTTTCTCTAAAACATATCACAAAAGATCATACCATCTCAAATTTCGAGTTGATCAATCAAAATGGAGAAATTATTACGAATAACAACTATAAAAATAAAATATACGTTGCTGATTTCTTTTTTACACGTTGCACAAACATTTGTATTGCTATGGCTTATAATATGAGTGAATTGCAAGAATATTATAAGAATGATACAGATATTATGTTTTTATCACACTCTGTAACACCTGCTATGGACAGCGTTTCTGTGTTAAAAGAATATGCGATTAATAAAGGAGTGATTGATGCAAAATGGAATGTAACTACAGGTTCAAAAAAACACATTTATGAACTAGCAAGAAAAAGTTATTTTGCTGTTTTAGAAGACGGTGATGGGGGTGAAAATGATTTTATTCATACAGAACAATTTGTGTTGGTTGATAAAGAAAGACGCATTCGTGGATATTACGATGGTACGGAAAATAAAGACATGGAAAAATTGAAGAAAGATATGGTTCTTTTAAAGCTACAATATACTAACAAATAACTAGTTTAGAATCATTCTAAATTCTTATCTTTGCTTTCCAAAATAAAATATTTGAGCACAATTGCATCTTTACATGTTGGTGAAATAGGGTATATATCCGAAGAATCATTGGATTTTATACCTTTAAAATTGCTTGAAATGGGCTGTTTGCCTGGTGCAGAAGTTGAGCTAATCCAATTGGCGCCTCTAAAAGATCCTTTATATATCTGTGTTAACGGAAGTCATCTAGCTATAAGAAAAGAAACTGCTAACAAAATTAAAATCCTAAAAAGCGAATAAATAAAATGTCTAAAAACGATATAAAAGTTGCTTTAATTGGAAATCCAAATACAGGCAAAACTTCGCTTTTTAATCAGCTTACAGGTTTAAATCAAAAAGTCGGAAATTATCCAGGAGTTACAGTCGATAAAAAAGAAGGAACCAGTAGGTTGTCTTCAACTCAAAAGGCAATAATTACAGATTTACCAGGAACTTACAGTATAAATCCTACTTCCTTAGACGAAAGTATTGTTCTTAAAACATTACTTAAAAAAGATATTAAAGAATCTCCAGATGTAATTTTAGTAGTTGCAGATGTAGAAAATTTAAAGAGAAATTTATTGTTGTTTTCTCAAATTAAAGACTTAGAAATTCCTACAGTTTTGGCAATTAATATGGTTGACCAAATGAATAGAAAAGGAATTACTATTGATTTATCGCTACTTAAAAAAGAACTAAATACAGAAGTAATTTTAATAAGTGCTAGAAAAAACGAAGGAATAAAAGAAGTCAAAGAAGCTATTATACGCTGTCATGTAGCAGCAAAGGCATCACCTTTATGTGGTATAAATTCTAAAATAGATACAGATTATTTTGATAGACTAAAAGAAATTAGTCCTAATTATTCTTTGTACGAATTATGGTTAATGGTTACTCAAAATAATTTTCCAGAAACCGTAACAAAAGAAGAAAAAGAGAAACTTTTAGCTTTTAAACAAGACGTTTCTAAATTGAAGAAGTATCAGCATAAAGAAACTATTTACCGCTATCAAGAAATTAATAAAATTTTAAAGAAAACTTATATTATTGATAAAACAAAAGCAAAAGATTTACGTGGTAAATTAGATAAAATTTTTACACATAGAATTTTTGGATACGTATTATTTAGTTTGATTTTGCTTATAATTTTTCAATCCATTTTCGATTTGGCTTCTGTGCCTATGGATTTTATTGATATTACTTTTGCTCAATTATCAGACTTTGCAAAAAGTAATTTACCAAATGGCGTTCTCACAGATCTATTAACAGAAGGAATAATTCCTGGAGTAGGAGGCGTTATTATTTTTATACCACAAATCGCTATTTTATTTTTATTTATTGCCATTTTAGAAGAAACTGGTTACATGAGTAGAGTTGTTTTTCTCATGGATAAAATTATGAGACGTTATGGAATGAATGGGAAAAGTATAATTCCCTTAATTTCAGGAACAGCTTGTGCAATTCCAGCAATTATGGCAACAAGAACTATTTCTAGTTGGAAAGAACGTCTAATAACAATTTTAGTAACACCATTTACAACCTGTTCTGCAAGGTTACCAGTTTATGCAATTTTAATTGCACTGATTATTCCTGATAAAAAAATCTTCGGTTTTTTAAATTTACAAGGATTAGTGCTACTTTCTTTATATGCCTTAGGTTTTGCTTCAGCAATAATAGCAGCTTATATTTTGCACAAAACTTTAAAAGTAGAATCAAAATCGTTTTTTGTTGTAGAAATGCCAAACTACAAATTACCCTCCATGAAAAATGTGTTTTTTGATGTTGTAGAAAAGACAAAAGCTTTTGTTTTTGGAGCAGGGAAAATTATTTTGGCATTATCAATTGTTTTATGGTTTTTGGCTTCAAATGGAGGTTCTGGTTATAAAAATGCAGAAAAAGGCGTAATAGAAAATGTTGATAATCAGAATTTAAGTGAAGATGAAATACAACAAAAGATAGCATCTGTAAAACTAGAGAATTCCTACATAGGGATTCTTGGAAAAACTATTGAACCAGTTATAAGACCTTTAGGATATGATTGGAAGATAGGAATTGCTCTTATAACATCATTTGCAGCAAGAGAAGTATTTATAGGTACTTTGGCAACTATTTATAGTGTCGAAGCAGATGATGAAAATACTACAACTATTAAACAGAAAATGGCATCAGAAATAAATCCGGATACTGGAGAGAAGCGTTTTAATTTTCCTGTTGGGATGTCGTTAATGGTTTTTTATGCTTTTGCAATGCAGTGTATGGCAACTTTTGCAATTGTAAAACGTGAAACTAAATCTTGGAAATGGCCAATAATCCAGCTGTTTGGAATGGCACTATTGGCGTATGTTGCATCCTTTTTAACCTATCAAATTTTAAGCTAATGCAAAATATTATTGTTTATTTTTTAGTTGCTTTTGCTGTTTTTTTTCTTATCAAAAAGTATGTTTTTCCTTCAAAGAAAGATAAAAGTTGTAATCCAGATTGTGGTTGTCACTAAAATCTTAACAGAAAATTAGCAATCTTTAAATGCAAGGTTATCTAACTTAGATCACATAATAAAGACAAAATATTAAATATATAAACACATGAAGAAAGCTATTCTATCAATTGCAATTTTTACGATTTCTTTGATTTCATCAACAGAAATAAATGCTCAAGATTTCCCGAAAATAGATTTAAGTCCTATGGATGCTGCATCCCATCCAAATAATTGGAGGGAATCAAACAAACTTGTAAAAGTAGTTTATAGTAGACCACAACTAAAAGGAAGATCTTTAGATAAGTTAGCTCCAAAAGATAAAGTTTGGAGAACTGGTGCTAATGAAGCGGCAGAAATTACATTTTATAAAGATGTAATTTTTGGTGATAAAGAAGTAAAAGCAGGAACTTACACGATGTTTACAATACCTTCTGATGGAGATTGGACGGTGATTTTAAGTAATCATAAAAACATTTGGGGATCTTATTTTTATGAAAAAGATCAAGATGTTGTAAGAGTTACAGGTACTGTTTCAAAATCTGAAAAATTAGTAGAAACTTTTTCTATTGTTTTTGGAGGTGAAGGAGATGCTGCAACAATGTATTTAGGTTGGGCAAATACAATTGTTTCGGTTTCTGTAAAAGGATAAAATAAAATTTAAAATTCATAAAAAAAC
>LAQA01000022.1:8159-31832 GCA_000981625.1 Flavobacteriaceae bacterium ASP10-09a | reverse complement strand
AGGTTTTTTTATGAATTTTAAAAAGGAAGAGAAAACTTTATACAGATTGTTTTTGTTGCCACTTCCATGCGGATTCTAAGGCTTCTTCAAGGCCTATTTCCGTTTTCCAGTTTAATTCTTTATTAGCAATTGTCGTATCAGCAAAAGCAGCAGTAATGTCGCCTTCGCGTCTTCCGACAATTTTATAATTTAGTTTTAGATTATTTACTTTTTCAAAAGCGTTAATAATTTCTAACACAGAACTTCCTTTACCTGTACCAATATTAAAATACTCAAAAGATTTTTTATTTTTTTTATTAATCAGCCTTCTTAATGCAGCGATATGTGCTTTTGCTAAATCTACCACATGTATATAATCACGAACAGCTGTTCCGTCTTTTGTTGGGTAATCATCCCCAAAGACAGATAATTCTTTACGAATTCCTGCAGCAGTTTGAGTAACAAAAGGAATTAAATTTTGAGGAACTCCAATAGGTAATTCTCCAATTTTTATTGACGGATGAGCACCCATAGGATTAAAATAACGCAGAGCAATAGAATTTATTTTATATGTATTACTTGTGTCTCTAATAATTTCTTCCCCAATTTGCTTCGTATTTCCGTAAACAGATTCTGCCGCTTTTACAGGTGCGTCCTCGGTTATTGGTAACGCATTTGCTTGCCCATAAACGGTGCAGGAAGAAGAGAAAATAAAATTATCTAATTTTCGATCTCTCATTTCTTGTAATAAGTAAATTAAAGAACTTAAGTTATTTTCATAATAATCTAAAGGTTTATTCATGCTTTCTCCAACCGCTTTAAAAGCTGCAAAATGAATGATTCCATCAATTTTATGAGTGTCAAATACAGATTTTATATCACTTTTTACCCGAACATCTACTTTATGAAAAGCTGGTTTGGTACCGGTGATTTCTGTAATTTTATCTAAAACATCAATAGATGTGTTCGATAAATTATCGATTATGACTACTTCAAAACCTTCGTTTTGTAATTCGACGACGGTGTGTGATCCGATAAAACCCAGACCTCCGGTTACGAGTATTTTTTTCATTTCAAGCAATATTTAATGTTAAAGATTAAACCATTTGATTATTTTAAAAAATTTATGATGGTTTTAGTGATTAAAGTAAGTTGTTCTTTGTCTAATTCTGTATGCATAGGTAAAGAGATTACTGTTTTTATTAAATTGTTCGTTACAGGAAAATCATCTTCTTTATATCTTGAGTCTCTGTAAGCTTTTTGCGAGTGCAAGGCAACAGGATAATAAATAGCATTCGGGATTTCTTTTTCTAATAAATGTTTGTGTAATTCATCGCGTTTTCCATTGGTGATTTGCAATGTATATTGATGAAAAACATGGCAATTACAAGTATCGCAAATTTCTCCACAAGAACTCGACGTAGGAGTTGTAATGTTGGCATTGTTAGCAAAAGCACTATTATAAAAGCGAGCAGCATTTCTTCTAGCTTCGCAGTATGCATCTAACAAAGGTAATTTTACTTTTAAAACGCCGGCTTGAATAGAATCTAATCTAGAATTAACACCAACCACATCATGATAATAACGTGTATACATTCCGTGATTCACGATACCTCTTAAAGTATGTGCAAGTGTATCGTCATTTGTAAAAATAGCGCCTCCATCTCCATAGCAACCTAAGTTTTTAGATGGAAAAAAGGAAGTTGTACCAACATTTCCTATCGTTCCTGCTTTTTGTTTTGTTCCGTTTTTAAAGGTGTAATCGGCTCCAATTGCTTGTGCATTATCTTCAATAATAAAAAGGTTGTGTTCTTTTGCGATTTCTAAAATAGCATCCATATTTGCAACTTGTCCAAATAAATGAACAGGAACAATGGCTTTTGTTTTTGGTGTAATCGCTTTCTTTAAAGCATCAATATTTATATTAAAAGTTTTTGCATCGACATCAACCAAAACAGGCGTTAACTTTAAAAGTGCAATTACCTCTACTGTTGCTGCAAACGTAAAATCGACAGTAATCACTTCATCTCCTTGTTCTAAACCTAAACCCATCATTGCAATTTGCAATGCGTCTGTGCCATTTGCACAAGGAATTACATGTTTGACACCTAAGTATTTTTCTAAATCGGATTGAAACTCATGTACTAATGGTCCATTAATATATGTAGATGAGTTTAGAACTTTTTGTATAGAGTTATCTACAGTTTCTTTTATTTGTTGATATTGACCTTGCAGATCAACCATTTGAATTTTTTTCATAAATGCTGAAATTATTTATGAGTCAAAAATACAATATAAATCTATTATCTTTGGTCGGATTAAAAATTTTCAAATGAAATTCTTTAAAAAACTGCTAAAAGTTACTGTTCTATTATTTGTATTAATTTTAGTTGCTACTTGGTTGTATTCTAAAACATATCATCCAAATTATGATGGTGAAATAGAAATTAAAAATTTATCAGAAAAAGTTACTATTTATTTTGATGAAATTGGTGTTCCACACATTAATGCTCAAAATCAAAATGATGCTTATACTGCTTTAGGTTATGTGCATGCGCAAGATCGATTGTGGCAAATGGAAATGATTAGAAGAATTGCTGCAGGAAGATTGTCAGAAATTTTTGGAGAAAAATTAATAAAAACAGATAAACTTTTTTCTGGTTTAGGGATTGAAGAAGCGTCAGAAAGAACCATTAAGAATTTAAATAAAAAATCGCCCAAATACAAATTAGCAATCGCATATTTAGAGGGTATAAATCAATATATAGAAGAAGGAAAAACGCCTATAGAATTTACGTTAGTTGGAGTTAAAAAAGAAAAGTATACGTTAAAAGATATGTATAATGTATTTGGTTACATGGCTTTTAGCTTTGCAGTTGCCCACAAAACAGATCCGCTTTTAACAGAGATAAAAGAGAAATTAGGAGACGCTTATTTTAAAGAATTGATCGGTGCAGAGTTTGAAAATTTGACTATTATTAAAAACGAAAAAAATGCAGTATTAACAGGTGCTTTTGCAAAAGCGATGCATGATTTGTATGATGTTTTGCCAATCTCACCATTTATAGGAAGTAACTCTTGGGTTATTGGTGCAGATAAAACAAAGAATGGAAAAGTGATATTTGCAAATGATCCTCATATTGGATTTTCTCAACCTTCAGTATGGTATCAAGCACATATTAAAACCCCTGACCATGAAATTTATGGATTTCATTTGGCATTAATTCCTTTTCCTCTTTTAGGACACAATAAAGACATTGCTTATGGTATAACAATGTTTGAAAATGATGATGTAGATTTTTATATAGAAGAAGAAAATCCTGAAAATAAGCTTCAATATAAATCAGAGAATGGGTTTGTAGATTATAAATTGATACAAAAACGCATCAAAATAAAAGGGAGAAAAGATTCTGTCTATACTATAAAAGTGAGCAAACACGGGCCGATAATGAATGGAATTGTTGATCATTTAGAGGATACGCGTCCAATTGCTATGCAGTGGATTTATACGAAACTAAATAATCAAATTTTAGATGTGGCTTATGAGATTTCTCATGCAAAAAAATTATCAGAATTTAAAGAAGGTGCTAGCAAATTACATGCACCAGGTTTAAATATGATGTATGGCGATGCGAAAAATAATATTGCTTGGTTTGCCTCTGGGAAGTTATATAAATACAAAGATTCATTATATACTAAAACGTATTTAGATGGCGCTTCTGGGGAAGATGAAATTCTAGAATATTTAGATTTTGAACAAAATCCGCAAGCGATAAACCCGAGTTGGAATTATGTGTACTCTGCTAATAATCAACCAGATTCTATTGCAGGAATCATGTATCCAGGATATTATTTAAATGAAGATAGAGCCGAAAGAATTGTACAACTTTTAGAACCAAAAAACGACTGGACAAAGCAAGATGTCGCTAAAATGATTTATGATGTTACCTCTATAAATGCACCAATTATTGTTGCAGATTTTGTAAAATCAATCAATAAAGAAGATTTATCTGTAAGTGAAAAACAAGCAATTTTTTTCTTAAAAAATTGGAAAGGTAATTTTGATAAAGAAGAAATTGGACCCGTAATTTATAATAGAATGGTGTATGAGTTTCAGAAAAACACCTTTGCAGATGAAATGGGAAAAGCCTACAATCAGTTTGTAAACACTCCTTTCATAGAAAAAGTTTTACCTGTGCAAGCAAAAAGAGAAAGTTCTATTTGGTGGGATGATATTTCAACAAAAGATAAAATAGAAACAAAAGAAGATATTATCAATACCTCTTTCAAAAATGCGTTTGCTTTCTTACAAAATCAATTAGGAGAAAATGTAGAAAACTGGAAATGGGAAAGAGTTATTTCAGTAGAATATAAACACGCAGTTGGAGAAGTTCCTATTTTAAGAAGCTTCTTTAATGTAGGGCCTTTTTTAACAATTGGGGGAGATCAAGTAATCAATAATCAGATTTATGATATTGATTCTACTGGAGTTTATAAAGTCAAAGCAGGACCTTCGACAAGAAGGATTGTAGATTTTTCTGATATAGAAAATAGTTTGGCAATTTTACCTACAGGTCAATCAGGAAGGGTTTTTAGTAAGCATTATAAAGACCAAGCTCAAAAATATTTAAATGGTGAGTTTGTGAAAATGAAATTGAATGCATCAGAAATTGAAAAGAGCGAAAATATTTTAATTTTAAAGCCAAAACAATAGATTTGTTTTGGCTTTAAAATTAAAAATAGATACTTTTAATGGACAGTTTTTTAAACCTCCTTATAGACTTCGCTAAACGGAATTCTAAAGCGTTCACCATAAACACCTTCAGGTTTTCTGATTCCGCAAGAAACAATCATATTTATTTCTGAGCCAAAAGGTAAGCCTAGTAATTTCTTTACGCGCCAGGTATCTGAGCCTTCCATAGGGCAGGTATCATAGCCTTCTGCAGCCATAGAGATCATGAAATTTTCTGCTGCTAAACCACAAGTTTTATGGGCTACAATTCTCATGTCACTTTTTCTAACTTCTCTGTAAATAGGTTTGAAAATTCCGATAACTAGAACTAGAATGTATTTTAAGAAACCTAATATTCCTAAAAAATCGACATATGCAAAAGGGATGATTTTTCCGTAATAATTTCTGGCTACTTTTTCTCTGCTGCTTTGTTTTATTTTTGGATTGTTTAAACCAAAAGTAGCATCCATAAAACTTAAATTAGCTTTTGCTCTTTTTTTCCATAAATCTTTTCTCGAAACAAAAACAACCAATTGTTGGGCTGTTCTTGCTGCATTTTGATTGAAGCAAAAAGGTGCGATTTTATCAATAATATCTTTGGAGGTAACATGATAAAATTCCCACAATTGCATATTGCTGCTATTTGGAGCTAAAGTAGCTTGCTCTATACATTTTTTTACAATGTTTTTATCTAATGATTTTTTTGCGTCGTAAATTCTTACTGAGCGTCTATATTGTATCGCTTCTGAAACTGTTTTTTCTTGTGGCATAAAATTGTTTATGAGATTTTTTTAAGATTTTTATTCATTAGCCAAAACCAAAAAGGTAGATAAAAGGAAAGCAACATCATGCTTGGGTATTCTGTTCGCATTTGTGGACTTTCTGGAACCGATTTTAATATTTGATAATGTTTAGATTCATTACTATGATGATCGGAATGACGTGATACATTGAATAATAAAATTTGTATAACTTGATGATTTGAACTCCAAGAGTAATTTCTTTTTACTTTTTCGTAACGACTATATTCATTCTTTTTTCTTAGCAACCCATAATATTCAATGTAGTTGAAAGTTTCAAGGAAAGCAATCCCTATAACTAGCACTAAACCAAATAAAATAATGGCAGGTGTATATGTAAGCCAGTCTTTACTTGTGAAAGAAATATACACAAAAAAAGGAACTATTAATGTAGAAAAGTATTTGAAAGTTTTCATTATTAAAAGAAGAATTATTCTCTAAATATACCAATTACTTACAAGCGTTCCAAATTACCTCTTTGGGAGTAGGGGCGATAACAGAAATTTGTTCTTTAGTAACAGGATGAATAAATTCTATTTTTTGAGCATGTAAATGTATGCTTCCATCTTTATTGCTTCTGTTGAATCCGTATTTTAAATCTCCTTTTATAGGGAAGCCCATAAATGATAATTGTGCTCTAATTTGATGATGTCTTCCCGTTTCTAAATCAATTTCTACCAAGGAATAATTATCTAATTTTTTAATAACATTGTAGTGTAAGATGGCTTTCTTAGAATCCGTGATTTCTTTAGTATAAACAGAAGACTTATTGTTTTTGGGATTCTTTTTTAAGTAATTTATTAAAGTGTCTTTTTCTTTCTTTGGGTAATTTTTTATAACAGCCCAATAGGTTTTGCTAATAGTTTTATCACGTAGCATTTTATTTAATCGTTCTAAAGCTTTTGAGGTTCTTGCAAAGATAATAACGCCTGAAGTAGGTCTGTCTAATCGATGAACAACACCTAAAAAAACATTACCAGCTTTATTGTATTTTTCTTTAACGTATTCCTTTACAACATCACTTAAAGGTTTGTCACCAGTTTTATCACCTTGTGTAATATCTCCAGCACGTTTGTTAACAACAATTAGGTGATTGTCTTCAAATAAAACTTGCAAGTTTTCTTTTGTAGAATGCATCAGTGATTATTTAAAATCTTTTGCAACATCTTGATTTACGCCATCAATAAAATCTAAAAATTCTTTACGTCCTAATTTAGTTGCAGAAGAAGTAAGAAATGTTACCGGTAAAGTTTCCCAAGAACTTAGTAATTTCTTTTTATAGGAAGCAATCTGTTGGTCTAATTTAGAGTTGCCTAGTTTGTCTGCTTTTGTAAAAACAAGGCAAAAAGGAATTTGATTTTCACCCAAAAAATGCATGAATTCTATATCTATTTTTTGAGGATCGTGTCTGCTGTCAATCAAAACAAAGGTGCAAACTAATTGTTCTCTTTCTTTAAAGTAGTTTTCAATAAAATATTGAAAGATGGTTCTCTTCTTTTTAGAAATTTGAGCATATCCATAGCCAGGTAAATCTACTAAAAACCATTCGTCATTTATTTTAAAATGATTGATAAGCTGAGTTTTACCGGGTTTTCCAGAGATTTTTGCTAAATCTTTACGCTCCATTAACATGTTAATTAATGAAGATTTACCAACATTAGAACGCCCTATAAAAGCGTATTCAGGAATCCTGTCTTTAGGCGCTTTGATAACATTACTGTTACTCATCAAAAATTCTGCAGATTTTATTTTCATAATTGCAACTTCTTATATTTGGAATTTCTTTCTGAGTAAGTTTAAATATTTCTAGAGATTAACCAGTTGTGAAGAATTATATTGAATTCTTTTGGTTTTTCCATCATTGCAGCATGGCCACATTCATCAATCCAAAATAAATCTGAATTTGGTAATAATTTATTAAAGTCTTTAGCGACTTCAGGAGGTGTAACTCCGTCTTGTTTTCCCCAAATTAAACAAACAGGTTGATGCATCTCTATCAAGTCATTTGCCATATTATGTCTGATAGCACTTTTCGCAATAGATAAAGTTTTTAAAGCTTTCATTCTATCGTTTACAGTTTCAAAAACTTGGTCAACTAGCTCTTTAGTCGCTACTTTTGGGTCATAAAAAACTTCTCTTGTTTTTTGTTCCATGTATTCATAGTTCCCTCTTTTGGGAAAACTATCACCCATCGCTTTTTCATATAAACCAGAGCTTCCTGTAAGAATAAGTGTACTTACTTTTTCTGGATAATGTTTGGTAAAATATAAAGCAATGTGTCCACCTAAAGAATTACCTAAAAGAATCGCGTCGTCAATTTTTTTATACTCTAAAAACTCTTTTAAAAACTTGGCTAAATTTTTAACATTCGTTTTTACAAGTGGCAAAGAATATAAAGGTAATTCAGGTATTAAAACTCTGTAACCATTGCTAGAGAAGTGATTAAACGTTTCGTCAAAATTACTTAGAGCGCCCATTAATCCGTGTAAAACAATGATTGTAGGTCCTTCGCCAGCTTCAGCATAGGTATATATACCCTCAGTTTTTAACTTGTCAGTCATTGATTTTTGTTTGGTTTCACTTTGTCGCAAATGTAGTTCTTTTTTATAACATAGAAATCCATTTCAGTATCAGGATATTAGGGTTTTTTGCAATCTTAAAAGTGTTGTAAGTAAAGGGTATTTTTAATACTTATTAACAAAGTGGTAAAAAGTGGTAAAAAGTGGTAATTTTTATATATTTTTGATATTGATAAAATATTTTTTTAGGTGGTAAATTTAATTGGAACATATGAGTGTAGGGTAGATGCTAAAGGAAGGGTGATGTTTTCATCAACTTTTAAGAGGCAATTGTCTTCAGTGTTGCAAGAAGGTTTTGTTATTAAAAGGGCTGTTTTTCAGCCTTGCCTAGAGCTGTATCCAATGCAAGAGTGGAATTTGATGATGGATAAAGTTAATAAATTAAACAGGTTTAAAAAGAAAAATAACGATTTTATTAGAAGGTTTACAGCAGGTGTTAGAATGGTTGAGTTAGATGCCACAGGTAGAATCTTAATTCCTAAAGATTTATGCGATTTTGCAGGGATACAAAAACAAATAGTTATGTCATCGTCAATAAATATTATTGAGATTTGGGATAAAGACAAATATGAAAAAGCAATTGATGATGCAACTTTAGATTTTGCAGATTTGGCTGAAGAAGTAATGGGAAAAACAGATGAAGATGAATTATCATAATCCAGTTTTATTAAAAGAAAGTATTGATGCATTGGCCATTAAGGAAGATGGAGTTTATGTAGATGTAACTTTTGGAGGAGGAGGTCATTCAAGAGAAATTTTGAAAAGACTTGGAAGTGAAGGAAAGCTATTTGCATTTGATCAAGATCCAGATGCTTTAGGGAATTTAATTGATGATGAACGTTTTGTATTGATTCCTGAGAATTTTAGATTCATTTCTCGTTTTTTAAGGTTTCATAGAATTAGAAAAGTTGACGGAGTTTTGGCCGATTTAGGTGTTTCGTCTCATCAATTTGATGAAGCAGAAAGAGGTTTCTCAATTCGTTTTGACGGTGATTTAGATATGAGAATGAATCAGAAATCTAAAACATCAGCAAAAGAAATTATCAATACATATTCTGAAGAGAAATTAGCTGAAATATTGTTTCTATACGGTGAGTTAAGAAACTCCAGAAATATTGCAAAAACAATTGTTGAAGAAAGAGAAAAAGAGAAAATTGAAACGAGTTTTCAGTTGAAAAACGTTTTAAAAAAATATTTACCAAATGCGTTAGAACATAAAATTTTAGCGCAAATATTCCAAGCAATTAGAATTGAAGTAAACGAAGAATTAGATGTTTTAAAAGAGTTTTTACAACAGATGCCTAATTTGTTAAACGAGGACGGAAGGTTGAGTGTTATCTCGTATCATTCTTTAGAGGATAGGTTGGTGAAGAGATTTATAAGAACAGGTATGTTTAGTGGTGAATTAGAAAAAGATGCTTTCGGTAGATCTAACGAGCCAATGAAAAAAGTTGGAAAATTAATTATTCCAAATGCAGCTGAGATTAAAATAAATAACAGGTCTAGAAGTGCAAAATTGAGAATAGCAACATTGAAAAATAATAAGCCAAAAGCAAAAAGCTAATTATGCCTAAAGTTAAAAAAGTAGTTTATGATTTTTTAAGAGGAAGCTTCCTCACTGATGAATCAGCTTTTAATAACTGGCGAATCATAATTTTTGTGGTAGCGCTTTTGTTAATTATGATATCAAGTGCGCACAATGCGGATAAAAAAGCAATTAAAATCTCAGAATTAAATAAAAGGAAAAGAGAGTTAAGAGCAGAGTATGTTGACACAGGTACCATTTTAATGCGAATGAAAATGGAGTCTAGCATCAGAGAAAAAGCAAAGGAAAGGGGCTTAATTCCTTCAAAAACTCCTCCAAAAAAAATAAAAGTAACGTATAAAGATTAATAAATTGGCAACTCAGAAAAAAAGCATACTTACCAAATTTTATATAGTAGCTGCTTTTATGACGCTCTTTTTATTGGCGATTATTTTTAGGGTCGTAAACATACAATACGTTCAAGGAGAAAAATACAAGAAACTTTCTACAGAGCTTACGATAAAGCAAGATACGATTAGGGCAAACAAGGGTAATGTGTATGCTGCAGACGGTAATTTATTGGCAACTTCAATGTCTAAATTCACCATTAGAATGGATGTTGTAGCTGCGGTTAAAAATCGTGCTTTTCAAAAAAATGTAGCAGGTTTGTCTAAAGAACTATCTAAAATGTTCGGTAAACCTGTAATGCATTATAAAACAAAATTAATAACAGCAAAAAAACGTAAAAACAGGTATTTATTAATTGCTAGAAATGTTGGTTATAATGATTATCTAAAGATGAAAAAGTTTCCAATTTTTAACTTGGGAGTTTATGGAGGAGGTTTTATTGCAGAACATAAAACAGTACGTGCGCATCCAATTGGTAAAATTGCAGAAAGAACAATTGGTTATGATGACTATAGAGGAGAGGCTGGTATAGAAGGTGCTTTTGCAGATTATATGCAAGGTGAAAACGGTTTGAGATGGAAACAGAAGATTGCAAAAAATCAATGGAAACCAATTTCTGATGTCAACGAAAAAGAACCTATCGACGGCCATGATGTCATTACTACAATAGATGTAAATATTCAAGATATTACACACCATGCATTGTTGCGTCAATTAGAATATTTTGAGGCAGACCATGGTTGTGCTGTTGTTATGGAAACGGCAACGGGTGAAATAAAAGCAATTTCTAATTTAGGAAGAACATCTAAAGGAAAATATTTTGAAAAAAGAAATTATGCTCTTTGGGAAAGTCATGAGCCAGGTTCTACTTTTAAACTAGCAAGTTTAATGGCTGCTTTAGATGATAAAGTAATAGATACATCTACAGTAGTAGATACAGAAAAAGGTAAAATTTTTATTCATAATAGAAAAGTTGAAGATTCTAAAAGAGGGGGTTATGGAAAAATTTCTGCAGCTAGAGCTTTTGAAGTTTCATCTAATGTTGGAATTGTAAAATTAATACGAGAACATTACGATGATAGACCAGAAAAATTTATCAATAAACTAGAAAAATACGGATTTACAAAACCAATTGGTTTTCAAATAAAGGGTGAGGGATTGCCTTATGTACCGAACCCTAAAGATAAAAAAAGATGGAGTAAGATCTCTCTTTCATGGATGTCTTGGGGGTATGGAATTTCGGTTACACCTATGCAAACATTAATGTTTTATAATGCAGTTGCAAATAATGGTGTAATGGTAAAGCCACGTTTTGTAAAAGAATTGAGAAGACAAGATAAAACAGAAAAAATTTTTAAAACAGAAATTATTAATCCTAAAATTGCTTCTGATGAAACATTAAAGAAGATTAGAAAGGTGATGGAAAATGTAGTAGTTAAAGGAACTGCAGAGAATATATATTCTTCTAATTTTTCTATGGCAGGAAAAACAGGGACTGCGAAAAAATACCTTCCTAAACACAAAGACGAAAACGGTAATACAATAGCTGCAGGTTATTCTAACAAGCATTATGTAGCTTCATTTGCGGGTTTCTTTCCTGCCGACAATCCTAAGTATTCTTGTATAGTAGTTGTGCATGATCCTGATAAAAATAAAGGTTATTATGGAGCGACTGTTGCAGCACCGATCTTTAAAGAGATTGCTCAAAAAATTTATACAACAACACCCATTGATAATCAATCAGTAGAGGATAAAGTTGAATTTTTAAGTATAGAAAATCAGTATATAAAATATAATAAAATTATTAATAAGGAATATACATACGTACCCAATGTTAAAGGAATGCCTGGCATGGATGCTGTTTCTTTATTAGAAAATATTGGATTGAAAGTAAAAATCACTGGAGTAGGAAAAGTGAAACATCAATCGATACAAAACGGTGAAAGATTAGTAAAAGGAGCAACTATTATTTTAAAATTATCATAAACTGAAAAATTTAAAAGACATATTGTATAAGGTTGCAATTCATCAAGTATTTGGAGATACAAATATTGATGTAAATCAGCTTGTTTTTGATTCCAGAAAAGTTGAAATAAATGATGTTTTTATTGCTCAAAAAGGATTTTCTGTTGATGGTCATTTATATATAGATAAAGCGATTTATTTAGGCGCAATTGTAATTGTTTGTGAAGACCTTCCTTCCAATAAAAAAGAAGGGATTACCTATGTTAAAGTTGATGATGCCAATGTTGCATTGGCAATTATGGCAGCTAATTTCTATGAAAACCCTTCAACTAAATTTACTGTAGTTGGTGTTACAGGAACCAATGGAAAAACAACAATTGCATCACTTTTATATCAGTTATTTCAAAAAGCAGGCTATAAAGTTGGATTGCTTTCTACGGTTAAAATTTTGGTAGACGAAGCTGAATTTAAAGCAACACATACAACTCCGGATTCAGTAACTATCAATAAGTATTTAGACATGATGTTAGATACTGGTGTGGAATTTTGCTTTATGGAAGTGAGTTCTCACGGAATTCATCAAAAAAGAACAGAGGGTTTAGTGTTTGCAGGAGGTATTTTTACCAACCTTTCTCATGATCATCTAGATTATCATGACACATTCGCCGAATATAGAAACATAAAAAAAGTATTTTTTGACGCTTTACCAAAGTCAGCATTTGCTCTAACAAATATTGATGATAAAAACGGCAACTTTATGTTGCAAAACACTAAGGCAAAAAAGAAAACATACGCTTTAAAAACAATCGGAGATTACAAAGTTAAGATCTTAGAAAAACAAATTTCTGGAACTTTAATTTCTGTTGATGGAACTGAAGTGTGGACCAAGTTAATTGGCGTTTTTAATATCTACAATTTAACAGCAATTATAGCGACTGCAGATTTATTAGGATTAGAAAAATTAGAAATTTTAACCATTGTTAGTCAATTAGAAAGTGTAAGTGGTCGTTTTCAATATGTAATGTCAGAAGATGGAATTACAGCAATTATTGATTATGCGCATACCCCTGATGCCTTAAAAAATGTGTTAGAAACGATCAATGATATTAGAACAGGTAATGAAAAAGTGACTACTGTTGTTGGCTGTGGAGGTGATAGAGATGTAACAAAAAGACCAAAGATGGCGCATATTGCATCTCAATTAAGTAATCAAGCAATTTTCACTTCAGATAATCCAAGATCAGAAAATCCACAAATAATTTTAGATGAAATGGAAGTTGGGGTTTCTGCTGAAAACTATAGAAAAACATTAACAGTTTTAGATAGAAGACAAGCTATAAAAACGGCTTGTAAACTAGCGAATACAGGAGATATTATATTAATTGCTGGTAAAGGACATGAGGATTATCAAGAGGTGAATGGAGTTCGCTCACATTTTGATGATTTAGAAGAAGTGACAAACTGTTTTAATCAATTAAAAAAGTAGTAAAATGTTGTATTATTTATTCGAATACTTAGAAAGTCAATTTAGTTTTCCTGGTGCAAGTGTGTTTAAATTTATCACATTTAGAGCGGCAGCAGCATTTATTTTGTCTTTATTGATTTCAACAATTTATGGTAAAAGAGTTATTAATTTTTTAAGAAATCAACAAGTAGGAGAAACCGTTAGAGATTTAGGTTTAGATGGACAAAAACAGAAAACTGGAACTCCAACTATGGGTGGAGTTATTATAATTCTAGCAACTTTAATTCCTGTGATTTTATTAGCAAAACTAAATAATATTTACATTGTAATTCTAATTATAACTACAGTTTGGATGGGTTTTATTGGGTTTTTAGATGATTATATTAAAGTATTTAAAAAAGATAAAGCAGGTTTAAAGGGTAAATTCAAGGTTCTAGGGCAAGTTGGTCTAGGTATAATTGTAGGTTCAATGCTATATTTTAATGATGGAGTCACTATCAAAGAGCAATTGCCCATTGATCAGCAAGTAATGCAAGAAAATGGTCGAATAAAAGTTTTTGGGGAAGCTCATAAATCTACTAAAACGACTGTTCCTTTTTTTAAAGACAACGAATTAGATTATTCAAAAGCATTTAACTTTTTAGGTGAAGGCTATGAAAAATATGGTTGGATTGTCTTTATTTTCATAACCGTTTTTATTGTTACGGGAATTTCAAACGGAGCAAATTTAACAGATGGGATAGACGGTTTAGCAGCAGGTTCATCAGCAATAATTGTGATTACATTAGCCGTCTTTGCATGGGTTTCTGGGAACATAATTTTCGCTGATTATTTAGATGTCATGTACATCCCAAATTCTGGAGAAATGACCGTTTTTATCTTAGCATTTGCAGGAGCTTTAATTGGTTTTTTGTGGTACAATACATATCCTGCTCAAGTTTTCATGGGAGATACAGGAAGTTTAACAATTGGAGGTATTATAGCGGTCATTGCAATTTCAATTCGTAAAGAATTGTTGCTGCCAATTTTAGCGGGAATATTTGTCGTAGAAAACCTTTCAGTGATCTTGCAAGTTTCTTGGTTTAAATATACTAGAAAGAAATTTGGTGAAGGTAGAAGGATTTTTAAAATGGCGCCTTTACACCATCATTATCAGAAGTTAAGTTATCATGAAAGTAAGATTGTTGTCCGTTTTTGGATTGTTGGAATTCTTTTAGCGGTATTTGCAATTGTTACTTTGAAATTGAGATAAATGGAAAGGTTAGTAATTTTAGGAGGTGGAGAAAGTGGAGTTGGAACTGCAATTTTAGGAAAACAAAAAGGATATAAAGTTTTTGTTTCTGATAATGGTGTGATTTCAAAAAAATATAAAGAAGTTCTTTTAAATAACGAGATTGATTTTGAAGAAAATCAACATACAGAAAGTAAGATTTTAAATGCTGATCTAGTAATGAAAAGTCCTGGAATTCCAGACAAAGTTGCGTTAGTTCAAAAATTGATTGAAAAATCAATACCTGTTATTTCTGAAATTGAATTTGCTTCTCAATTTACAAAGGCAACAATTATTGGAATTACAGGTTCAAACGGAAAAACAACAACAACATTATTATTACATCATATTTTAAAAAATGCTGGTTTAAGTGTTGGAATTGCAGGAAATATTGGGGACAGTTTTGCTCAACAAGTTGCAGATGAAACCTACGAGAACTATGTTTTAGAATTAAGTAGTTTTCAGTTAGATGGAATAGAAGATTTTAACAGTCATATTGCAATTTTAACGAATATTACACCGGATCATTTAGATCGATATGAATATGATTTTAATAAATACATCGCATCAAAATTTAAAATTACAAAGAACCAGAAAGAAACTGATTATTTAATTTATGATGCAGATGACGAAGTAATCAATAATTGGATAATAGAAAATAAAACAAGCGCAAAATTAGTTCCGTTTTCGCTTGTAAAAGAATTAGAATACGGAGCCTATATCAAAGATAATAATATAATCATCAACATTAATAAAGACAAAATTAACATGCCGTTATCAACTTTATCAATTAAAGGAAAACATAATACAAAGAACGCTATGGCAGCAACAATGGCTGCCCAATTATTAAAAATTAGAAAACAAAATATAAAAGAGAGTTTAGAAGATTTTGAAGGTGCAGAACATCGTTTAGAAAACGTTGCAAAAGTGTACGATGTAGAATATATAAATGACTCTAAAGCAACCAATGTTAATGCAACTTTTTATGCATTAGAATGTATGGATAAAACAACAGTTTGGATAGTTGGTGGTGTGGATAAAGGAAATGATTATAATGATTTATTGCCTTTAGTTAGAGAAAAAGTAAAAGCAATTGTTTGTTTGGGTCTTGATAATGACAAAATTAAAAACATGTTTGGAAATGTTGTAGATATTATTGTTGAAACTGCTGGAGCTGAAGAAGCTGTTAAAGTTTCTCATAAGTTAGCAGATAGGGGGGAAGTGGTTTTGTTATCTCCTGCATGTGCAAGTTTTGATTTATTTGATAATTATGAAGACAGAGGACGTCAATTTAAAAAAGCGGTAAGAAGCTTGTAAGAAGTTTAATTGTATAAGTGTTTAATAAAAAAAGAATATAATACATTACAATTTCTCTCTTTTGGAGAGATTTAGAAAGGCCAATGAAAATTATTTTTCAACATATAAAAGGAGATCGAACCATTTGGGCAATTGTTGCTATTTTGGCGATATTCTCATTTATGCCAGTTTACAGTGCAAGTACAAATTTGGTGTATGCTGTTGGTTCCGGTTCAACTTTAGGATATTTAGTAAAACATATGGTTTTATTAATTATGGGTTTTGGTATTATATACGGAGTTCATAAAATTCCGTATCGGTATTTTTCTGGAGGATCTGTTTTAATGTTACCAATTGTAATTGTTTTGTTGGTTTTTACATTAGCTCAAGGAACAACAATTGGAGGCGCAAATGCAAGTAGGTGGATTCGCATTCCATTTGTAGGTATTGGTTTTCAAACATCGACTCTAGCAGGATTGGTTTTGATGGTTTATGTCGCAAGATATTTAGCAAAAAATAAAGAAAATAAAATCAATTTCAAAGAAAGTTTATTACAGCTATGGCTTCCTGTAGCGACTGTTTTAGTATTGATATTACCAGCAAATTTCTCAACAACAGCTATCATTTTTGTAATGATTTTAATGGTGACTTTTATTGGAGGTTATCCAATAAAGTATATAGCATTTATTATTGGAGTAGGAGTTTTAGCATTATCATTTTTTGTTTTAATAGCAAAAGCCTTTCCAGATTCAATGCCAAATAGAGTGCAAACTTGGCAAAATAGAATTGAAAATTTTTCTGATTCAGAAAGTAAAGAAGCGTATCAAGTAGAAAAAGCAAAAATAGCAATTGCAACAGGCGGCCCTATGGGTGTTGGTCCTGGTAAAAGTGTTCAAAAAAATTTTTTACCTCAATCTTCATCAGATTTTATTTTCGCAATTATTGTTGAAGAATATGGTTTAGTGGGGGGAGTTTTAATTGTATTTATTTACTTTTTGTTGCTATTCAGAATTTTTGTAGTAATTAGAAAAACAACCACCGTTTTTGCTACATTATTAGTCGTTGGAGTTGGTTGTCCAATTATATTTCAAGCAACTATAAATATGGCGGTTGCGACCAATTTGTTTCCAGTAACTGGACAAACGTTACCATTAATTAGTAGTGGTGGTACTTCTATTTGGATGACGTGTTTCGCATTAGGAATGATTCTTAGTGTAAGTGCATCAAAAGAAGAAACAGAAGATGATATTTTAGATGATAACCCTTTAGATATTTTACATGAAACCATATAATATACTTATTTCGGGAGGCGGAACAGGAGGTCATATATATCCTGCAATAGCAATTGCGAACGAATTTAAATTACGTTATCCAGATGCTAATTTTCTATTTGTAGGTGCTAAAGATAGAATGGAAATGGAAAAAATTCCACAAGCTGGATTTGAAATAAAAGGCCTATGGATTTCTGGAGTACAAAGAAAAATTACAGTTGATAATTTATCTTTTGCTTTTAAATTGATAAGCAGTTTGTGGAAAGCTAGAAGAATCATAAAACAATTTAAGCCTGATGTTGCAATCGGTACTGGAGGTTTTGCAAGTGGACCAACTCTAATAGTTGCAAATAGAGTAGGAATTCCGACATTAATACAAGAACAGAATTCTTTTCCAGGAATTACGAATAAATTATTGAGTAAAAAGGCAAACAAAATTTGTGTGGCATATGATCATTTAGAACGTTTTTTTCCTTCAGATAAAATGATAAAAACAGGAAATCCTGTTCGTCAAGACTTGTTAACAATTCATTCAAAAAGAAAAGCAGCAGTAACGTTTTTTAAGTTAGATAAAATTAAGAAAACAATTTTGATCTTAGGTGGAAGCTTAGGGGCCAGAAAAATAAATGAATTAATAGAAAACAATTTAGAGTTCTTTAAGAGTCAAGAAGTACAAGTTATTTGGCAATGTGGAAAACTCTATTTTGATACCTATAAAAAGCATAGTGACTTAGAATATGTGCAAGTACACCAATTTATAAATAGAATGGATTTGGCCTATGCAGCTTCAGATATTATTATTTCTAGAGCAGGTGCAAGTTCTGTTTCGGAACTGTGTATTGTTGGTAAACCTGTAATTTTTATTCCTTCACCAAATGTGGCAGAAGATCATCAAACAAAAAATGCAAAGTCAATTGTGGATAAGCATGGAGCTATTTTGTTAAAAGAAAGTGAGTTAGAAACCTTTCCTATTGTTTTTGAAACGCTTTTAAAAGATAGAGGAAAGCAAGAGCATCTATCAGAAAATATAAAAGAATTAGCATTGCCTGGTGCAACAACAGATATTGTAAATGAGATTGAAAAATTATTAAAAAAGTGAATTTAGAAAATATACATAACATTTATTTTGTTGGAATTGGAGGCATAGGAATGAGCGCAATTGCTCGTTATTTTGCAGTCAATGGTAAACGTGTGGCTGGTTATGATAAAACTCCTTCTCATATAACTTTGGGTTTAGAAGAATTGGGCGTTAAAATTCATTTTGATGATCGTTTAAAAAATATACCAATTTCTTTTTTAGATAAGACGAAAACGTTGGTTGTATATACTCCAGCAGTCTCTAAAAATCATACAGAATTAAATTACTTTCTAGAAAATAATTTTTCAGTTTTAAAAAGAGCAGAAATATTAGGGAAAATTACTGAAAACACTTTTTGTTTAGCAGTTTCAGGTACACATGGAAAAACAACAACTTCGGCTATTTTGGGACATATTATGTTTCAGGAAAAAGCAACTTCTTTTTTAGGTGGAATTGCAGAAAATTATAACTCAAATTTAATTTTGGGTGAAGACAAAGTATCTGTTGTTGAAGCAGATGAGTTTGATCGATCTTTCTTGCAATTGAGTCCTAATATTGCTTGTGTAACTTCTATGGATGCAGATCATTTAGATATTTATGGAGAAGTAGCTGCTTTAGAAGAATCTTTTGTCGCCTTTACAAATAAAGTTTCAGGCACTTTAATTATTGCAAAGGGTTTGCCTTTAGAAGGATTAACTTATGCTGTAAATGAAGACGCAAATTATAAAGCTTTTAATGTGAAGATCGAAAGTGGAAAATATATTTTTGACGTACAAACTCCCTCCAAAATTATAAGAAATATTGAGTTCTATTTACCAGGTAATCATAATGTTATGAATGCTTTGGCAGCTTTGGCAATGGCAGATGTGTATGGAATTTCATTAGAAAGTATCAAATTAAGTTTATCAACTTTTAAGGGGGTAAAACGAAGGTTTTCTTATAAAATTAAAACTAACGATTTTGTTTTGATAGATGACTATGCACATCATCCAACAGAAATAAATGCAGTAGAAAATTCTATAAGAGAAATGTATCCTAATGAAAAAGTGTTGGTTGTTTTTCAGCCACATTTATTTTCTAGAACAAGAGACTTTATAGATGATTTTGCAATAGCATTATCAAAGTTTGATGAAGTTCTATTGTTAGACATTTATCCAGCAAGAGAATTACCAATTGCTGGAGTAAATTCTGAATGGTTATTTAATAAAATTGAGAATAAGCACAAAAAATTGACTCAAAAAAATAATTTAGTAAAAGATATTAAAAATTCATCATCAAATGTAGTCGTAATGTTAGGTGCTGGTGATATTGGAATGATGATAGATGAGGTAACAAATCAACTTTTAAAACCACAAGAGAATGAAGTTTAGACAGTTTTTTAAATACTTGTTGTTCCTAGTGTTAGTAATAGGTATAGGCTTTACATATCATTTTTCGTTAGAAAGAAATCAGCAAAAAAAAGTATCAGAAATTGTTATTGAATTTGAAGATGGAGACAGTAATTTCTTAACATATTCAATGGTTAATAAATTGTTAATACAAAATAACGAAACAGTACAAAACCAAGCAAAATCTGTGATAAATTTATACGGCTTAGAAAGCAAGGTTTCAAAAAATCCGTACGTAGAAAAAGCAGCCATTTTTTTAACGATAGGTGGTCAGCTAAAATCAATTATCAAACAACGTGTTCCGGTAGCAAGGATTATTTATAAAAATGATTCTTATTATATTGATAAACACGGTATAAAGGTGCCTTTGTCAGATAATTATTCTGCAAGAGTACTTTTGATTTCTGGACTTAAAAATGATGAAGATATTAAAGAAATATTACCTTTGGTAGCTTTAATTTTAGCCGATAGTTTCTTGCAAAAAGAAATTGTTGGAATTCAAAAATCTGACGTTAATGAGTATCAATTTTCAGTAAGAAGCGGAAATTATAAAATCGATTTTGGAAAATTATCTGAAGTTGATGTGAAATTTAAGAAGTTAAAAGCGTTTTATAACAAAACATTTGAAGATAAAACCATTAAAAATTATAATACAATAAATTTAAAATATCACAACCAAGTTGTGTGCACTAAATAAATCAAAATGGAAGACAATAAAATAGCTGTTGGTTTAGATATTGGTACCACCAAGATTGTTGCCATGATTGGTCGTAAGAACGAATATGGTAAGATTGAAGTTGTTGGTATTGGAAAAGCTAAAAGTCTAGGTGTTAAGCGTGGTGTTGTAAGTAACATTACACAAACTATACAATCAATTCAACAAGCAGTTGATGAAGCAGAAAGTGTTTCTGGTGTTAAGATTGAAGATGTTGTTGTTGGTATTGCTGGTCAGCATATTAGAAGCTTACACCATAGCGATTATATCACAAGAAACAATGCTGATGAGGTTATCGATGAAGACGATATTGAAGATTTAGTAAATCAAGTTCATAAGTTGGTGATGTTACCTGGAGAAGAAATCATCCATGTTTTACCACAAGAATTTAAAGTAGATTCTCAGGCAGATATCAAAGAACCAGTAGGTATGTATGGTGGACGTTTGGAAGCGAATTTTCATGTTGTTGTTGGGCAAGTTTCATCCATCAGAAATATTGGTCGTTGTGTTAAAAGTGCAGGTTTAGGGTTAAGTGAAATTACTTTAGAGCCCTTAGCTTCAGCATCCGCAGTATTAAGTCAAGAAGAAAAAGAAGCAGGAGTTGCTTTAATTGATATTGGAGGTGGTACGACTGATTTAGCAATTTTTAAAGATGGAATTATCAGACACACGGCTGTAATTCCTTTTGGAGGAAATGTTATTACAGATGATATTAAAGAAGGTTGTTCTATTATAGAAAAACAAGCTGAATTATTAAAAATAAAGTTTGGTTCTGCATGGCCAGGAGAAAATAAGGAAACAGAAATTGTTTCTATTCCTGGGTTAAGAGGAAGAGAACCAAAAGAAATTACATTAAAGAATTTATCAAAAATTATACATGCAAGAGTTCAAGAAATTATTGAACATGTGTATTTGGAGATAAAAAATTACGGACATGAAACTGCAAAAGGAAAACTAATTGCAGGTATTGTTTTAACAGGTGGAGGTTCTCAACTAAAACATTTACGTCAATTAGTAGAGTACATCACTGGTATGGATGCAAGAATAGGTTTTCCTAATGAGCATTTAGCAGGTGATTCGGATGACGGCTTATCAAGCCCTTCTTACGCTACAGCAGTTGGTCTGTTAATGGTAGGTTTAGAAAAGGATCTAAAAATAGAAAAAGATGAAGAAATTCTTGAAGAAATTATTTCAGAATCAGATGAAGAAGTAAAAGAGGGGACTCAAACAAAAATTGAAGAAAAACCGAAATCCAAAAAGAAATCTTTTTTCGAGAAATTTACAGAAGGATTAAAGGAGTTTTTAGATAATGCTGAGTAAAATCAGTAAAAAAGAGTAAGGTTAAAAAGAATTAAAATTAATAAAAATTAAAAAAGATAAACGTTATTATGAGCTCAGAAATTGATAACATTTTATTTGACATGCCAAAAACACAATCTAACACCATAAAAGTAATTGGTGTTGGTGGTGGAGGAAGCAATGCAGTAAATCATATGTTTACCCAAAGCATAAAAGGAGTGGATTTTGTAATCTGTAATACAGATGCACAAGCTCTAGAAAATAGTCCTGTTCCTAATAAAATACAGTTAGGAGCAAACTTAACATCTGGTTTAGGTGCAGGTGCAAATCCAGAAGTTGGAGCACAAGCAGCTAAAGAAAGTATGCAAGAAATTCAGCAAATGCTAAATACCCAAACCAAAATGGTGTTTATTACTGCTGGAATGGGAGGTGGAACTGGTACAGGAGCTGCACCAATTATTGCAAAAATTGCTAAAGATATGGACATCTTAACGGTGGGTATCGTAACAATGCCATTTGCCTTCGAAGGGAAAAGACGTTCAAAACAAGCTCAATTAGGAATCGATCAACTACGTCAAAATGTAGATTCTTTAATTGTAATCAATAATAATAAATTACGGGAAGTTTACGGGAACCTAGGTTTTAAAGCTGGTTTTTCTAAAGCTGATGAAGTTTTATCTACTGCTTCTAAAGGAATTGCAGAAGTAATTACGCATCACTACAAACAAAATATTGATTTGCATGATGCTAAAACTGTACTTTCTAACAGTGGTACAGCAATTATGGGTTCTGCAAAAGAAGAAGGGCAAGACAGAGCTAAAACAGCAATCGTAAAAGCATTAGATTCTCCTTTATTAAATGATAATAAAATTACAGGTGCTAAAAATGTATTATTGTTAATTGTTTCTGGTACTAACGAAGTTACATTAGATGAAATTGGAGAAATCAACGATTATATTCAAGATGAAGCTGGTTATGATGCCAATATTATTATGGGTATTGGAGAAGATGAAGAACTGGGAGATGCAATTGCTGTAACAATTGTTGCGACAGGTTTTGCTGCAGATCAACAAAGTACAATTACAAATACAGAGGTAAAAAAAATTATTCACACGCTAGAGGATGAACAAAAAGCAACTTATAACTTTACAGAAAATACAGTAACTAAATCTCCTTCTTTAAATACTCCAATTTCTAATTCAGGAACACAAAAAATCGTACATGTTTTAGAGGATGATGTTGCACCTGCAAAACCAAAAATGGATTTAGTAGCTACAAATCCAATTATTGCAAGTATGCCAGTAATTTTTGAAGAAGTTCTTATAGATACTATTTCTGAAGATGATTTTATTATTACTGACGCTCTAAAGGTTGAAGAAGAAATCGAAGAAGTACCAACTCAACTTCAAACAGATTTAATGTTTGATTTACCTTTAAACTCAAACACACAAGCAAAATCTGATGATGAAATTAGATTTAATTTGAATGTAGAGAAAGAATTAAATACCCATGAAATTGAAGTTTATGGAGCACAAGAAATTAAAGTTGAAAATGAAGAAGTTGAAAAAAGATATATTTTAGAAGATTTTGACGCGCAGCCAACCATTGGTAAAAGCTCTAGTTTTGTTGATAAAAAAGTAGTTGAGGATGAAGAAATTCAATTTGAATTAAAAACAGCAAAACCCCAATCAGAAATTAATAAGATAGAAACGATGAGTGAAGAAGTTTCTCCTTTGGATCTAACAATTTCTGAATTACAAAGAAGAGCAGAAGAAAGACGTAAAAAGATGAAAGGCTTTAATTATAAGTTTAATGATCAATTAAATAAAAATATTGATGAAATAGAACGTCAACCAGCATATAAAAGGTTAGGTATCGATTTAGATAAAAACACATCAATGAG
>LAQA01000022.1:6624-8074 GCA_000981625.1 Flavobacteriaceae bacterium ASP10-09a | reverse complement strand
AAAAATCACACTTTTATGGTGTGATTTTTTTTTATAGTAAACCATCAATTTTAAACAAATGAAGCTTTATTACTGATTTCTTGAAGTTTAGGGTGTAACAAATGTTTTTTGTAGTCGTCTCTCTTATATAATTAGTAAACGAAACATCATGCAATATTTACAAAAAGTATCATTAGAAGAGAGAGGGATTTTAACGTCTGCTTATAAAAAAGAAATTAAAGAGAATATAAGATTAGAGAGATCTAAATCAGTCTCAGGTATTAAATTGATGATTCTAAATCATCATAGAAAAAAAGAAAGTCAAACAAGAACAATCTTACAGGTTTCGGTGTTTATTTTTGCTGTAATTATGATTGTCTCTTAAATAATACACGAACTTTAATAAAATATAAGATTAAAAATAAGCTTACCTAAGGGATGAAAATAGTTCAACTTCTAAATTGTTCATCACTTTTTAAATACGAATGGACATGATTCATTACTAGGTAAAATAGGGAAGTAATCTATTTGTAATAATTAGGTTGTTAAATTTTATAAAGAAGTAAGCTTGGTAATAATTAATCTTAGGTAAATATAATGCATAATGTATTTTTTTTAAAAATTTACTAAAACAAAAAAATCCATCTAAAAAAGATGGATTTGATATTTAATATATTTTTGCTATTAACTTAAAGCTTCTTTAATTCTTTTTATTGCTTCACGAATTTGTAACTCAGAAGCTGCATAAGATATTCTGATACAGTTAGCAGTTCCAAAAGCATCACCAGTTACGGTTGCAACATTTGCTTTTTCTAAAATAAATAAAGAAAAATCACTTGCACTTTCAATTTTGAAACCTTTGATTGTTTTACCAAAGAAAGCAGAAATATCAGGAAAAACGTAAAAAGCTCCTTCAGGAACATTTACTTTAAATCCATCTATTTCTCTTAATAATCCAATAATGATATCTCTACGAGTTTTAAACTCATCTACCATAAATTGTATTTTAGATACGGGTGCTAAAACGGCGGTAATTGCCGCTCTTTGTGCAATACAATTTGTGCCAGAGGTAATTTGTCCCTGCATTTTTGTACATGCTTTAGCGATCCATTCTGGTGCACCAATATAACCAATTCTCCATCCTGTCATTGCAAATGCTTTCGCCAAACCATTCACAGTAATAGTTCTGTCATACATGCTTTCTATAGCAGCAAAACTAAATGGTTTTAAGTCGTAATTGATATGTTCGTAGATTTCATCTGATAAGATAAAAATCTTTGGATATTTTTCTAAAACGGATGCTAACGCACGGTATTCTGCTTCACTATAAATAGTTCCACTAGGGTTGTTTGGCGAGTTAAAGAAAATCATCTTTGTTTTAGGCGTAATCGCTGCTTCTAATTGAGCTGGAGTGATTTTAAAATCATTGTCAATAGAAGAAGGAATTTCTACATACTTTGCTTCACATAAA
>LAQA01000022.1:590-6493 GCA_000981625.1 Flavobacteriaceae bacterium ASP10-09a | reverse complement strand
ATTATCTCTTTTAAACTTCGTGCAAATAGCTTCTTTTAATTCTACGTAGCCATCTACTGGAGTGTACGAACTATAATTTTGATTGATAGCTTCTATTGCAGCATCTTTGATAAAATTTGGTGTATTAAAATCTGGTTCTCCCAAACTTAGACCAATAATATCTTTTCCTTCTGCTCTTAATTCTCTTGTTTTAGCAGCCATTGCTAAAGTTTGGGACACAGGTAAACTGTTAATTCTGTCCGATAATGGATGTGTCATTTTAGTATTCGTTGTTGTTGGTTGTTTTAGTTATGCTAATTCAGGGTTTTTACCTAAAACGCCCAAATGTCTAAAATGCTCTACAATTGCTTTACGCATTGTTTCGTATTCATTATATGGTAAATTAAATTCTTTAGCAGTTTCTTTTACGATTTTAGCTAATTTATTATAATGTACATGAGAAATATGCGGAAAAATATGATGTTCAACTTGATGATTTAAACCACCTGTGAAAAAGTTTACCAACTTGTTAGTAGGGGCGAAATTTGAGGTTGTGTATAATTGATGAACAGCCCAAGTGTGTTCTAAATTTCCGTCTTTATCTGGAATTGGCATTTTTGTATTTGGTACAATATGCGCTAATTGAAAAACTAAACTTAGAATCATGCCAGCAGTGTAATGCATTACAAAAAAACCGATTAAAATTTTCCACCAGGCAACGTCTAAAACCAACAAAGGCAATGCAATCCAAAGTGCATAATAGACAATTTTAGAGATCACTAATTTAGTCCATTCTGTTGTTGGATTTGGAAATTCCCCGTAAGATAATTTACGTTTTAAATAGTTGTGCATTTGTTTAACATCTGTAGTAATTGCCCAGTTAATTGTTAATAAACCATATAAAAATATAGAATAATATTTTTGAAGTTTATGAATTTTCAACCATTTAGAATGTTGTGAAAAACGAATGATTCTACCCGCATCTATATCTTCATCATGGTCTTTAATATTCGTAAATGTATGGTGTAAAACATTGTGTTGTACTTTCCAATTATAAACGTTACCCGCAAGAATATAGATACTACTTCCCATTAGTTTATTAACCCATTTTCTATTAGAAAATGATTCATGATTTGCATCATGCATTACATTCATTCCAACCCCAGCCATTCCAGTTCCAGTAACAACCATTAAAAGAATCATTACCCATTGAGGCATGGACACGGTTAAGATTAAAATAAAAGGAACTAAAAACATTGAAAACATGATAACTGCTTTTGTATACAACTTCCAGTTTCCTGTTCTTTTGATGTTATTTTCTTTGAAATATGTATTTACTCTTTTATTTAAAGTTCTAAAGAATTTCGCTTTATCTACTCTTGAAAAGTTTATTGTTTTCATATGTGTTATCTATAATACGCAAAAATATGATTTTAAAATATCTTTATGTAACAAACGTAGCATTTTGTTGCTAATTGTTTGTTAAGTATAACTATTTTTGCTGCTGATACTTTTTTCTATGGAAATAATACATAAATATTTTAAAGATTTAACGGCAATTCAAATTGAACAATTTTCTAAACTTCAAGAATTATATAAAGATTGGAATTTAAAAATAAACGTAGTTTCCAGAAAAGATATAGACGAATTGTATTTGCGTCACGTATTACATTCTTTGGCAATTGCAAAAGTTGTGCAGTTTAAACCAGGTTCGAAAGTATTGGATGTTGGAACAGGTGGAGGTTTTCCTGGGATTCCGTTGGCAATTTTATTTCCTGAAACGCAGTTTCATTTGGTAGACTCTATTGGTAAAAAGATAAAAGTAGTAAATGAAGTTACAAAAGGTTTGGGTTTAACTAACGTAAAAACTACAAATGGTAGAGTAGAAGAGGTTAAAGATACCTATGATTTCATTGTAAGTAGAGCAGTAGCCCATATGGAAACTTTTGTTCGTTGGACTAGAGGTAGAATTGCTAAAAAGCAAAATCACGACTTAAAAAATGGAATTCTATATTTAAAAGGTGGTGATTTATCTGAAGAGTTAAAATTATACACCTCTGCTACAATTTATGATTTAACAGATTACTTTGAAGAAGACTTCTATGAAACTAAGAAGATTGTTCATTTAGGAATGAAGTTTAAAGGGTAGATTTTGTCTACCAATCTATATTTTTTTCAATAAAATTAATTAAACTTTTTGCTATTACTTCTTGTTCTTCTATAGATGGATGCGCATCACTTTCTTTATGCTCTATAAAGTGTGTGAAAATACCAGTATCATTTAAACGATTAACAGCTTTTTTAATATAATCAATCCATACAGAGCCTTTTTTACTTGCTTCCATAGATCCAAGAGCGCATATAATATTAGCTTTAGGATAGTGTTCTCTTATTTTGGATACAAACTGTTGGTATGCACTTATAATATGTTCTTCATCTGGGGCTTTAGTACCAAACCTTACTTTAAATTCATCATGTTCTGGTATGTCCACTAACCAAGAATCATTTTGCAATAAATTAATTACAACTATATCTGGAGTGTAAAGAGAAAAATCCCATTTACTATTTGGATCTTCAGGTATTAATCGATCATACATTTCAGGCATTATCAGAGGAATCCAGCTCACTGTTATACCAATTCCACTTTTACAGATACATTGGTATTTTGCATCAAAGTGTCTAGCAGTTATAGCGGCATAGCTTAAATAATTGTTCGTGTAAGTACTGTCTGGAGAATCTTTTCCAGACAAATCTTCAACAGCATATCCAGCAGTTATAGAATTTCCGTAAAACTCTATTTTTCTTTTTTTACTTGCAGATTTCTTTAACACTTTTGCATTTCCTTCTAATTTAAAACCATAAAAAGAAGATTTACCTTGATCCCATTCAGTTCTTTTAAAAATTTCAACAGTATGTTTTTCTCTAGTTAGTTTTGATGCAAGTTTATGATAGCGTTTAATTGTATCAGGACGTAAAATAAAAGGATTACCATTATCGATTATAATATTGTAATAATTATCTCCTTTTTCATCTTCAATTAAAGCCGATATAGATTCGCCTTCAAAATTAAGTTTTATTGAAGTTCCTGACCAGTATAATTCTGCTCCTTTAATTTTTGATGAATCTATTCTGCCAGAATATTCTATTTGTGGATTTGTGTAATCGATGAATGTTTCTTTTTTTGAAGAACACGAAATAACAAGTGATAAAGTCATGATTAAAAAGATGTTTTTCAAAATGATAGATGTTATATTTTTAGTATTTATCTAAACTGTAATGTTTTGAATGAAAAAAGAAACACAATAACGAAGATAGTTTAAAGAAAATTTCTATGAAACTAAAAAGAAATGTTCATTTAGGAATGAAGTTTAAAAGGGTGGTTTTTGAGATTAGCTGATGTTGTTGGCGATCGTTTTTATATCATTTTTGCTACTATTTCTTTCATCATTTTCGCAGCTAAGAAAGCTGTCATATTTTGAAAATCCCTGTTTGGATTATATTCAACAATATCAGCTCCAATTACCTCTGTTTTTATACTCTGAATTAAATTTATAACTTGTCTAGAAGTTAATCCTCCGGGTTCGTGATGTGAAACTCCAGGAGCAAACGCAGGGTCAAAACCATCCATGTCTAAAGAAATATATAAGGGATTTTTAAATTTTGGAATTGTTGATAAATCTAAGTTTTTCATTTCATGTATTTCAACATTAAATTTTTTAGCTTGTTCCGCTTGATGTGCATTTAATGTTCTTATTCCTACTTGAACTAGTTTTACTGCTAATCCATTTTCCATGATTCTTGCAAATGGACACGCATGTGAATATGGATCACCTTCAAAATTATCATATAAATCAGCATGTGCATCAATATGAAGGATATCCAATTTGGAATATTTTTCGAAATGTGCTTTAATTATTGGAAATGTAATGGAGTGGTCACCACCTAATGTAAAAACTTTTGCACCTGAATCAAGATGGGTTTTGGTAATTTTTTCTATATCAAAATAATTTATGATCTCAAAGTCTCCTTTATCTTCAATTTTTGAATTGTCAATAGAAGTTAAGTCTTCTGCAAACATATTTGTAGAGCCACAATTTAATGCTTCTCGAATTAAAGGTGGAGCAAGTTTAGGTCCTTTTTGAAAAGAAGATTTTTCGTCAAACTGAATTCCTTGTATGATTATTTTGTTCATCCTTGTTCGTTTTTTTAATTACTTACAACCTTAACATTGATTTAATGACCGTTTTAATAACAACTATAAGAAGACCCCAAGTTATATTTTTTTAAGTTTACAAACAAACCAGATTTAAAAAGTCAAAAAATAAATAATATTTCTATTACTCCTTTATGCATCAGTTATTAGCTTTATTTTTTATTAAAAAATAGAGGAAGCTGTTTTTGTCGTAAATGTTTCTAAAAACAACATTCCTTTATAAGAATTTCCTTTTTCATTCAATTTCGGACTCCAAACAGCAATACAATATTTATCGGGATGAATCGCTATAATACCACCGCCAACTCCACTTTTACCCGGTAAACCAACCTTAAAAGCAAATTCCCCAGATTCATCATAAAAACCACAAGTAAGTAAAATTGCATTAATTCTTTTAGCCTGGCTCATTGTAAGAATTCTATGGCCTTTATTAGTAATGAAGTTATCGTCAGCTAAAAAAAGAGATATTTTAGAGAGCTCTTTACAGCTCATTTCTAAAGAACAGATATGAAAGTAAAAATCTAAAACTTCATCTACATCATTTTTTATGTTTCCAAAAGATTTTATAAAATTACAAAGCGCAATATTTCTAAAGCCAGATTTTTTTTCTGACTGTGCTACTTTTTCATTATATTTTAAATCAGTATTATTAGAAACCTCTTTGCAAAAGTCCAAAAAATCTTCTTTTGGGTTTTTAAGGTGACTGCATAAAACGTCACAAACTACAATTGCACCAGAATTTATAAAAGGATTTCTCGGTATCCCTAGGTTTGCTTCTAGCTGTAACAATGAATTAAAAGGATTTCCAGAAGGCTCAACATTAACTCTTTCCCATAATTTTGCATCCTCAAATTTGTATGCTAACGTCAGTGCAAATACTTTAGAAATACTTTGAATAGAAAACTTGGTATTAAAGTCGCCAACTCCAAAATTTTCTTTGTTTGTAGTTGTAATGTTTACACCAAAATTATCGGGAGAAACAGTTGCTAATTCAGAAATATAATTAGCGACTTCACCTGTATCATCAACGTTTTTTAATTCAAGATAAATGTCTTCAATTATTTTTTTATAATTTTCCATTGACACTGTATTATATTAGTTTTTACAAACTTATTAGAAAATTATTTAAGAAGCAACTTAAAGAATGAATCAAAAAAAAGGAACTACATTTATGTAATTCCTTTTCTACTATTTTATAAAATTCTGAAATAAGTTCAGCAGATGGTTCAGAGTATCGAAGCTTTTATAAAGCTTCTACAAATAAACCTTCGTCTGTTTTAGAAACTTTGGCAACTTCTTTCTTCGTCAAGCCTTTAATAGTTTTATCCCATTTTTTATTTGATAAACCAGATTGTGTTTTTAATTCGTTTAAACCTACCTTTTCCACTTTGGTAATGATAGCAAGTACATCTTTCTCTTCTGGGCTTAGGTCAATAGAAGGCCCTTTCTTCTCTGGTCTCATTTGAGGGAAGAATAAAACTTCTTGTATCGATTGATTATTGGTTAAAAACATAATTAAACGGTCCATTCCAATTCCCATTCCAGATGTTGGAGGCATCCCATATTCTAACGCACGTAAAAAATCTTCATCTATAAATTCAGTCGCTTCATCATCTCCTTTTTGCGCTAATTTTAATTGATGTTCAAAACGCTCACGTTGATCAATTGGGTCGTTTAATTCAGAATATGCATTTGCAATTTCTTTACCACA
>LAQA01000022.1:0-108 GCA_000981625.1 Flavobacteriaceae bacterium ASP10-09a | reverse complement strand
ACCACCAACAATTAATCTTTTTAAATATAATTCGTTCGCAATTCTCATATATAATGGAATGTCTAACGAATTATGATGCGTAATAAATGGTCTAGCTGCTGCACCTCC
>LAQA01000070.1 GCA_000981625.1 Flavobacteriaceae bacterium ASP10-09a | reverse complement strand
TATAAAGCCAATTATTTCTTAAATAAAAAAAGCGAAACTTAGTAAGTTTCGCTTTTTTTATGAGTTTAAAATCTATTTAATTTACACTAATTAGATTGACATCGAAAACTAAAACAGCACCTCTTGGTATTGATCCTGCTCCATTTAGTCCGTATCCTAAACTAGAGGGAATCAATAAAATTCCTTCTCCACCTTCTTTAAAAAGAGGAATACCTTCTGTCCAGCCTTCTATTACTTGATCTAACCCAAAAGAAATACCATTAGCATCACTTTGATCAAAAACGGTTCCATCTAAAAAGTACCCTTTATAAGCCACTGTTACATTAGAACTACTTGTAGGTGTTGTACCTGTGCCTTCCTCATTAATTACGTAATACAATCCAGAATTAGTTCTGCTTGCATCTAGATCATTTTCCTCTATGTATTCAATAATATCTGCTTCATTTTTAGCTTCATAATCAATAATTTCTACAAGTTTTATTTCAAAAACTAAAACAGTACCTCCTGGTATTGTTCCTCGTCCATTATCTCCATAGCCTAAATTAGAAGGAATCATTAAAATACCTTCTCCGCCTTCCTTAAAAAGTTGGAGACCTTCTTTTAAACCTAAAATTACTTCACTTAACCAAATTGATATTCCATCTGAGTCACTTTCACCAAAAACAGTTCCATCGAGAAACGTTCCTTTGTATACTATTGTAACATCAGAATTACCTAAAGGCGTCGCTCCTGTGCCTTCATTGTTCATTACATAATACAAACCCGAATCAGTTTTTGTAGCATCTAAATTATTGTCTTGGATATATTGAATTATGTCTGCTTCTGTTTGTTGATCAAAACTAGTCTCATTATTGGAGCAAGCAAGAAAAATAAATATTGATAAAAATAGATATAAGTAAGATTTCATTTTAAGGTTTTTAAATTTTCAGCGAATATAAAAGAAATAGAAATCATTTTATGATTTAAGAATAGAAACTATTCATAATAGTACTTATATCAACATTATAAAATTAAAAAATATGGAATTACCTAAAAGATTCGGAGATGGACCTTATTGTGATAGTTCTCATAAATACAAGAATTTTTTTACTCCTTAGGTATTGGGAATGTTTTTTTTATTTGGAATACACTTTTTCTCCATTTAAATAAGTTGAAACAGCATTTGTTTTAGGAATTTCACTTCCTCTAACTTTCATGATATCTTGATTTAATATGACAAAATCAGCAAACTTATCAATTTCAATACTACCTTTTTCTGCTTCTTCAAAATTAGAGTAAGCTGCCCAAATTGTCATTCCTCTTAAAGCTTCTTCTCTTGATAATGAATTTTCCATTTGAAAACCATCTTCTGGATAATTATTCAAATCTTTTCTATAAGTAGCTGCATAAAATGTTAAAAACGGATTTACTTGTTCTACGGGGAAATCTGTTCCTAAAGCAATTTTCCCATATCTATTCAATAAATTTCTAAAAGCGTAAGCACCTTTCATACGGTCTTTTCCAATTCGATCTTCTGCCCAATACATATCTGAAGTTGCATGAGTTGGCTGAATAGAAGGTAGAATATTATCAAAATCTTGAAAATCTTTAGAGGATATAATTTGAGCATGTTCAATTCGCCAACGTCTATTTTCTTGGTCTTTTAAAACCTCTATATACGTTTGTAACATCCATGTATTTGCAGAATCGCCAATAGCATGTGTATTCATTTGAAATTCAGATGCTGCAATTTGTTTTGCAATTTCTTGGTATCTTTCTGGAGGATAAATTAAGGCTCCAAAATGATTCTCTCTATCTGAATATGATTCACGCATTGCAGCTCCTCTTGAGCCTAAAGCACCATCACCATAAACTTTAAAAGAACGCACGTTTAATCGATCAGTTTTTGTAATTCCTCTATTAATATAGTAATCAATTTGTTCTTGATTATCAGCAGAAACCATTGCGTAAACACGCATTTTTAAATCGTTTGATTTTTGTAAATCATCAATTAATTCTATTGTATTCTTATTTAAACCAGCATCATCTATGGTTGTTAAGCCGTATGAAAATGAAATTTTTTGTGCATCCAACAAACCTTTAGTTGCTTCTTGTTTTGATGTTTCAGGAAATTTAATGAAATCCATAGCTGCATCAATTAAAACACCAGTCATTTCTCCATTTTTTAGTATAATTTCTCCTCCAGAAACTTTGGTGTCTTTGGTGATTCCCGATATGTTAATCGCTGCTTGATTCACCAATAATGCATGGCCATCAACTCGGCTAACTGCAACAGGAACTTTAGGGAATAACTTGTCTAATTTTTCTTTTGTTGGAAATTCTTTTATTTCCCAGTCATTTTGATCCCAACCACGACCTGAAATAAAGGCAACATTTTTTTCTTTTTGAAAAGCGACAATTTTAGCTAGAACTTCATCATAACTTTTCGTGCCTTCTAAAGATACCTTTTGCTGCTGTAAACCCATTCTGTAAAAATGACAATGCGCATCAATTAAACCAGGAACAATTGTTTGTCCTTTTGCATTAATTGTTTCTTTTGACTTATAATTAGCCTGTATCTCTTCAGTAGTTCCAACTGCTATGAACTTTCCGTTTTTAATTGCAAATGCTTCCACTTTTTCAAACTTTTCGTTAACAGTATAGGTGTTTGAATTGAATACAATTAAGTCTGCTTTTTGTTTTGAACAAGAAAATATAATCAAAGAGAAAATTAAAAGGATATAGGTTTTTTTCATGAAGTAATTTTATGAATTTATATAGATTAAATAGGTGCAATACATTAATAAAAATTGCAGTGGAATTCTTATAATAGCTAGTTTTTTGGAACCAATTGCGGGTCTTTTTTTAGTAAGGTCCCAAATATGAATTGGTAAAAATAGAAGCAATAAAACAAAAACGCCTAATGCTGCACTTTTTGTAATTTGATTTAAAAAAAATCCTATTCCTAAAATAATTTCTATAAAACCAAAAACATAATTTACGGTCAATTTTGGTAGGAAATTCGGAATAAATCCATTAAAAAATTTTGGTTTTTTGAAATGCATAAATCCTGCATAGGCAAAAAATAGACCAAAAATAATTCTAAGGATTATGATTAAAATATCCATAAAATTAAAGTTTTACAGGTGTGTTGCTGTATAAATATTTATCCATTAAATAAATAATGCTCGCCATAGAAGCGCTCCCTAATTCTAGCTCTCGTTTGTTTACTTTATCAAAGGTGTCTGTACTTGTGTGATGATAATCAAAGTATCTTTGAGAATCCGGTCTATAGCCGACTAAAGTAACATTTTCTCCTTTTAAAGGGCCGATATCTGCACCTGAACCACCTTTATCTAAATCATGTAATCCATAAGGAGATAATAATTTTTTCCAGCTCTGTAAAAGTTCTGTATTTACGGTATTTGCATCGATAGAAAAACCTCTTGGCGTATGACCACCTGCGTCAGATTCTAATCCACCAATATGATTTTCTTTGTTCAGTTTTGATAACTCAGCATATTTTTTCGCACCTCTTGTTCCGTTTTCTTCATTCATAAAAAAGACCACTCTCAGTGTGTTTTTTGGTTTTATATTGTTTTTTTTGAACAAATAAGCAACTTCTAAAGATTGAACGATTCCTGTACCATCATCATGAGCGCCTTCACCTAAATCCCAAGAATCTAAATGGCCACCAACAACGACAATGTTTTCAGGAGTTTCACTTCCTCTAATTTCTCCAATAACATTAAAAGAAGGTGCATCTGATAATGTTTTACAACTTTGTTTAAAGTAAAGTTTTAAATTTGGATTTTGTTTTAAATCTGCACTTAAAATATTGGCAGCTCTACTACTAATTGCAGCAGTTGGAATGTATTTTTCTTTTGGTAAATCGCCATAACTCATGGTTCCGGTGTGAGGAAAATCATCCACAGAATTTGTCATAGAACGAACAATTACTCCTTTTGCACCAAACTCACCACAAACGGCAGCTCCATTTACACGTTGATCTACACAACCTCCATATGCACTAAAAGTATTGATTAACTGGTCATCAAAAGGGCGATTAAAAAAAACAATCTTTCCTGTCATTTTATTTCCTAAAGTCTTCGCTTCTTCTAATGTTTTTACTTCAATAACTTCTGCTAAAACCCCTGATTTTGGAGTTGCTATAGAAAAGCCTAACGCACAAATGGGTACATTTCTTTCAACTCCATTTATAGTATACGATGCTGCTTCCTTCTCCCCACGAACCCAATGAGGAACCATTACTGGTTGTAGCCAAACTGAATCTAAACCTACTTCTTTCATTATTTTTTCTCCCCAAACAACACTTTTTGCAGCTTCTGGTGAACCTGATAAGCGACCTCCAATGTTTTGAGTTAAATCGCGCAACCATTCGTAAGATTTCCCGTCAGTTAATGCGCTATTAAAGAGTGTTTTGATATTCGTGGAATCTTTTTCTTCTTCTAAAGATAATTTCTTAGAATTTATAATTGTTTCTTGTTTTTGATTACATGAAATTATAAGGAAAAAAACAGATATAAAGAGTAAAATATTTTTCATTTTGTAATTCGTTTTTAGATTTCATAAAACTACAAAAATGAAATGAGAAATTTTAACTTGTTATAATTGATTTAATGTTTTTTCAGTTTCAAAAAATATATTTCGATGTTTTTTAGAATTAACTTTTGTCATTGACGCTATTTCAGAAATAATTTCGGTTAAGATTTCTTTCGCATCCTTCTTTTTATTTCTCCGAATTAAAAACTTTGACAATTCCAACCTTTCAGGATAGTTAGAGTATCTATCATCAATTTTTCTTAGTTGAATTTCAGCTTCGTTAAATTTTTCCTTTTGCTCTAATGCTAACCCATAAAAATATAGAGACTCTTTAAAGTTTTTATCTAAATTTATTTTCCTAGCATATTCAATTACTTTATCGAAATTACTTGTTTTATAATAACAATTAATCAATTTATTTAAAGTGTGAGAGTCGTTTTTAAAATTAGCTTCTAAAGCTTTTTCATAAAATAAAATTGCAGGTTTGTAATCTTTATTTTCAAGATGAGCATCCCCTAAATTTATTTTATTCAGAAAAGTATTTGAAAACTCTAGTTCCTTTTCTAAATCTTTAATTTTCTTTGTAGGATTTATAATTGTCGTAATTTCTTGGGTAATAATAGCTGCATCTCTTCTATTGAAAACATGAGTAAATAAATATATAATAGTGCCAATTAAAGGGATGAAAAAGAGGATAAAGTACCAATAATAAGCACTCTTATTTTTAAAGGCATGGTAGATGCAGAAAACCTGTAAGGCAATCGTTAAATAATATAGTAACATTTTGCAAATATACTAAAACAAGTGTGGTGAAAACGATCAGAAATCAAACTTATATGTGATGCCAGCTAAAGCCTGAAAACCTTGTACATTAAAGTTTGCGAAACGTTGATAATTATTATTTAAAATATTGTTTAATTTTAAGAATGCAGAAAAATTATCATTAAAATGATAGCCTCCATTTACGTTTATATCTACAAAAGCTTTTATGTTTTGAAACCCATTTGTACTTGATGGAAATGAAGTGTTATATAAAAGGTCTTTTCTTTCATTTAGATAAAAGATGCTAGTTGTTGCATACCATTTATTAGTCTTATACTTCCCTGTAAATGTTGTTTGTAAAGTAGGTAAGTTCCAAGCTTCTGTTTGATTAGTTAATTTAAAATCATCAAATTTAATGTTGGATGAAAATGTAATTCTTTTTGTGAAATCGTATTCTAATTCTGCAAAGATAGTCGTGGTTTTAACATCATCGTATACCACGTTAAAAGAGTTACCATATTCATAACCTTTTAAAGAAACTCCATTTGAAGTATTATTTATTCCATCTGATTTTGAATTGTTTCTTATAAAGAAAGGTTTGTCTTCTTCGTCATTTATACTTGCAGAAATATTAAAACTAATATCATTACTTATCAATCCATTTAACCCAACAAAAATATTGTATTTCTCTGAAGTTTGCGTCATAAACAAAGTAGGTGAAATGTATGGATTATCTTCCGTAAAATCTTTGTAAGTATTTGTCTTTAAACCTCCGAAAATACCCCCATAAATATTTAAATATTCTTTAAATATTGTTTTCTTAATGAGAACATCTGGATACACTAAAAAATTATTCACACTATTTTCTGTATCAAAAGAGCTAACTATTTTTGCACCTAATTTTAAAGAAAATCCACTAATAACGGTTTTGTATTCAGGGTTTATTTTTAGAGTAAAAATGGAATAATTTAACCCATTTTGATTTGCATAATTAGTATTAAATTCACCTTTTAAAAATTCTAAACTGGTTATTACAGAAAGATTATTTAACTTACTGTAAATAAAATCAATAGGCAAATCTATGTAAGTGTCAAAATTGAGTAAAAATTCTTTGCTATTAAAAATATCAGAAAAATAAGAAATTGAAACGTTACTTTTATTTATATAAAAATCTGAAAAGTCAATTTCGCCCGTAAGATTAAAATAATTATATGTTTGATTTTCATCAATTGAATTTATAGTACTTTGTGTAAAATTATTGTTTGGCAAACCATACCAGTTGTATTGATTCCTTTCTGAATTTAGACTCACGTTCCAATCGAAATAACGTTCTTCTTTTTTATAAAAGATATTGGTTGAAAATTTTGAAAAATCACTATCCAAGGTTGTGTTTTTTATGTCCTCAAAAGAAGCAAAATATTTTGTATGTATTCCAAATTCACTTTCAAAACGAGTGCTATTATTTATGTAAAATTCTACAAAAGGAGATGTATAATTACCAAAACCTGCAGCTATATAATTGTTGTAAATGCGTTCTTTTACACCAACATCAATGCCTTTTACAGTTCCACTTTTAGGAATAAAATTAGAGGCTACAGGAGCAGAAGAAATTGAATAGGTTAATTTTTTCTTTCGACTATTGTCTAATAATTTTATGATTGGATTTTTTTTAATTTTTGAAGCATCTGCAATCTTAGGATTGTATTTTGTAACTACTTCTACAACTTCAGTTTTAACGGTGTCTATCTTAACTGGTAGTGTTTTTTTTGTAGTCTTTTTTTGTGCAAAAGTATTTAAAATAACAGAAAAAAATAAAAATATTAGAAAGCCTTTTTTCATTAATTTAATTTTTAGGAGTTATAGAATTATTAGTCTTGGCTTCGTTTTCTTTTATAGTAGTTAGCTCTAATTGAGCTTCTTTTAATATGTCTTCAAATTGTGCGAAGTTTTTAATTACGTTTTCCAAAATAAAAGTTGCTTGATAAGCATCTTTTAAACTGTAATAATTTTTAGCCATTATTACATAGCTTTTTACTCCCCAATATTTATAAGCAGAATAATCTGCAATTAATTTTTGTACAACTTTATTTGACGCTTCATATTCTTTTTGTTGACTTTTAAAGAAGGCATTGTAGTATAACGTTTCTGCTTTTAAGACACCAATTGCATTTTTTTCTAGCTCCGTATAATATTCTTCCGCAGTAACAAAATCTTCATTTTTAAAAGCAGCCCTTGCAATAATCGTTATTGCATCTTGCTCTAAAGTATTTTTAACGTTGCTTTCGGAAAGTACTTTTTTTGCGTAAGAAATAGCTTCCTTGTAAGCTTTGGTTTCATAATAACCTTTCATTAGGTTGCTTTGCGCAAACTGAACGTTATCAGTTATATAGGCTTCATTTTCTAGTCTTTCTAATAAAGGAAGTGCTTCCTGAAAGTTTTGTTTTTCTAAATAAATTTGCGATAATTTTGCTAAAGCATCTTCACTAAATTGTGTTGTTCCTGCTTTTAAAACTTCACCGTAACTTACAATTGCTTTGTCAAATTGTTTCTCTTTAAACAAGATGTCAGCTAAATAATAATTAGCTTTTAAGATGTGTGTGCCTTCTGGAAACTTAGTTAAGTATTTATTGAGTGTAAAAATAATTCCGTAATTGTTTTTGCCTTCAAAATATTTTCTTTCGGCAATTGTAAAAGTTGAGTTATCGACATCAGAGTTCGATACATTTATAAACTTTAGTTTTTTAACCCAAGCAACATATTCATCAAAATTATCTTCATCCAAATAAATATTTTTCGCATTATTTACAGCTTCAATTGCATCTGGAGTATTTGGAAATTTATTCGCAATAAGTTTAAACCTTTCGATGGCTTCTTGATTTTGATTATCAATATAATATAACAAACCTTGCCTTACTAATGCCCTTGGTATAAAAGAACTTTTAGGATGTTTATCTAACAATCGTTCATAAGCCTCATGTGCTCTTTTGTGATTTTTTGTTTTTGTATATGTATTTGCCAATTGGTAAAGAGCATCATCTTTTAATGAAGAAATTTGAAAATCGTTGACAACTTTAGTTAAGGCATTTATTTTATCATTGTTTTCATCTCTAAAACCATGACTCATTCCAATTTGATATTGAGCATAATCTGCCCCAGATTCAAGATTTGTAACTACAAACTGATAAGATTTTATAGCATCAGCATAATTTCTTGTTGCAAAATAACTATCTCCTAGTCTTATAAAAGCATCATTTTTTACTTCATCTTCAATAAGATCTTCTTTTAAAAAAAACGTAAAAGCATAAATTGCTTTGTCATATTCCTTTAGCTTAAAATGGCTGTATCCAATGTTGTAATCAATCAAAGGAAACTCTTCGATATTAGATCCTAAAACTCTTTTTACAGATTTAAATTTAGAAAGTGCTTTCGTAAATTTTCCTATTCTGTAAAATGTCTCAGCCTCCCAATATCTAGCTTTTTTATTGATTTTCATATCTGAAGACATCTTGCTCTTTTCAAAGTAAGGGAGGGCTATTTTAAGCTTTTTGTCATTAAATAATTGAATACCTCTGTACAAAGAAACCTCTAGTGTTAAAGCTAAATTATCAATAGTTTTTTTCTTTTTTAAATAATCTAAAGCACCTTGATAATTTTGCTGATGCATAAAAGATGTAACCACTAATTTATTAATTTCTTTATAAAAAGGGGAGTTTGGGTATTTCTTTAAAAAGTTCTGTAAAACATCAGAAACATTTTGAAAAGGGTTGCCGGCTTCGTAACTTAATTTTGCGTAATTTAAGGAAGCATCTTCTTGAACTTCAAGATTAAAAGTCATTTCACTGGCAGTTCTAAAAGCATTTAAAGCTTCTGTTTTTTTATCAATATTTAAGTAGCATTCTGCTAAATGATAATAAGCATTTTGTGAAACAGCATTTTTTTGCTCGATTATTTTGTTAAAATAATTAATAGCATTTTCAAAATCATTTTGTTTATAATACACATACCCTAATTGGTAATAATCATAATTATTCCATTTCCCTCTTTTACCTGTATATGCTTTTAAATATGAAACCGCTTCTTTATATTTTTTTTGATTGAAATAACTTTCGCCAACAATTTTAGAAATTTCTGAAATATCTTTTTTTCTAGCAGATTTTAAAAGTTCTTTTCCAACTGTTATACAGCGTTCAAATTTTCCTGCTTTAAAACTAATGTCTAACAAATAGTAGGTAATCTCTGCCTTGTAAGATTCATTATCAGCAATTTCTTTTAAAGTAGATTCTGCAATCCCATAATCTTCTAGTTTATAAGCAATATATCCAAAATAATATCTAGCATCATTGCCATATTTTGCATCATTTATTAATGGTGAGAACTTATCTTTTGCCAATGCTAAATTATTGGTAACCAACAAACCATAGCCCATTTTAAAGTTGAGTTCCTTTAGGTTTTCTATAGAAAGTAAATCTTTGTTCACTTTTTTGTACCATTTTAAGGCATGCGAAGCTTTTTTGTTTGCAAAATAATAGTTTCCAACATTAAAAAAGACTTTATTTTTTTTATTGCTTGTTGGGTTTTCTTCAACAAAAGTTAATACTTTTTTATCTGCATTTGTCTGATTTAGTTTAATAGCACACATGGCATTATAATAAGAAGCATCAGCTTTTAAAGCTGAATTTTTCTTCGCTTTTTTATAAACCCTTTCAAATGTTTTTTGTGCAGCAGCGTAAGTTTTGCTGTTATATAATTTTAATGCATTATTAAAATTTGTAATCACATTAGCATCAACAATCGACTGCTGAGAAAATACAGCAAAAACTGTTAAAAAAAAGAATACTGATAAAAGATGTTTTCTTGCAAAACGAAATTTCATACAATTGTTTTTGTTATAATCTAATTAACGAACATTTTTTAAATATGTTTGATGAAAAAGTAAAAAATATTCTTAACATTCTTTGCCAAAAGTAAGAATTGTTCTGTTTTATTGTGATAAAATCATTAGAAACTTATAAGTTTGTATAAACTACTATTTTTATGGGAAAACCAGTTTTACATCTAGAAAACGCAGACATTTATCAAAGAGATAATTTGGTTTTATCTAAAGTGAATTTAACTTTACATAAAGGCGACTTTTATTATTTAATAGGTAAAACAGGAAGTGGTAAAAGTAGTTTAATGAAAACACTCTACGGAGATTTGTACCTGCAAAGAGGAACAGGAACGATTGTAGATTTTGATTTAAAAAAGTTGAAGGATAAAGAAATCCCTTTTTTAAGAAGAAAAATTGGAATTGTTTTTCAAGATTTTAAATTGTTAAGTGATCGATCTGTTTTTGATAATTTAGAATTTGTTTTAAAAGCAACTGGCTGGAAAAATAAAGAAGAAATTAAAACAAAAATAAATGAGGTTCTAGATAAAGTTGGGATGCAATCTCAATATTATAAAAAAACCTTTGAACTTTCTGGTGGAGAACAACAAAGAGTAGCAATTGCAAGAGCTTTATTAAATGACCCAGAATTAATTTTGGCTGATGAACCTACAGGGAATTTAGATCCAAAAACGTCTTTAGAAGTCATGGAGCTTTTAAATGAAATCCATAAAAGTGGTAAAACCATCTTAATGGCAACTCATGATTATCAGTTAATTGTAAAATTTAAACATAAGACTTTAAAGTTAGAGGCAGGCGAGTTGTTCGAAATAGCCCAACAAGCAACTGTTTAGCTTATAAATAATTAGTTTTTGAAAAATAAAAAGATATTTGTAGCTGTAACGAATGACATTTCTACTGATTATAGAGTGCATAAAATATGCAATTATTTAATCAGTAAAAAGTATGACGTTGTTGTTTATGGAAGAGTTTTGTCAAATACAATTACCGTAAAAAGAGATTATAAAATTGTTAGAAAAAAACATATTTTTAATAATAATTTTTTATTCTATGCAGAGTTTAATATTAGACTCTTTTTTTATTTAATTTTTAGAAAATTTGATTATGTTCTTTCAAACGATTTAGATACATTGCCTGCTTGTTTTTTTGCGAGCACAATAAAAAGCACGGATTTGGTTTACGATAGTCACGAGCTTTTTTCTGAAGGTCCAGAGTTACAGGGAAGAAAATTTGTGCAAGGTTTTTGGAGGAAATTAGAAGATTTCTTTTTACCCAAAGTAAAAAAAGCTTTCACAGTAAGTCAATCTATTGTTAATTTTTATGATGAGAAATATGAAAATAAAATGGGTCTTATCAGAAATGTTCCTTTAAAAAATGATATTCTAAAAGCGGATGAAGTTGTTTTTCCAACAACGAAAAGAACTATTTTATATCAGGGGGTTTTAAATCCTGGTAGAGGATTAAAACCCATGATTAAAGCACTGAAATTTATTAAAGATTTAGATTTGATAATTATTGGTTATGGAAAAGTAGCCGAAGAGTTAAAAGCTTTTGTTTTGAAAGAAAACATGAATAAAAGAGTTCATTTCTTAGGAAGAATTTCTAGAGATGAATTATCTAATTATACAAAGAAAGCAACTTTAGGAATGGTTTTAGAGGAACCTTTAGGCTTGAGTTTTCAATATTCTTTACCAAATAAGTTGTTTGATTATATCCATGCCGAAATTCCAATTGTAGCAGGGAATTTACCAGAGATTACAAGAATTATAAAAGAATATAAAGTAGGTGTAATTGTAGATGACTATTCGCCAGAAAAAATCGCTTTAGCCATAAAAAATCTTTTAAATGATGCTGCATTGTTATCAGAAATAAAAGAAAATCAACAGAAAGCTAAGGAAGTTTTATGTTGGGAAAAAGAGAGCAAAAAATTAGATAATTATTTTAAATAATAGAAACGTATCAATCCAAAATTATCCATAATAATTCCGGTTTTAAACAATCTTAAAGGGTTGCAAAAAACTATTGATAGTATTAAAAATCAAACTTTTAAAGATTTTGAAGTCTGGATTATAGATGGAGATTCATCACAAGAAACTCAAGAATATTTAAGTGAATTAAAAGCACCTTTTTTTTATCAATCGGAAAGCGATAAAGGAATTTATGACGCTATGAATAAAGGAATTTCATTATCTAAAGGGGAATGGTTCTATTTTTTAGGAGCTGGAGATCTTTTAGAAAATGAAAATATTTTGAATTTAGTTTCCAATAAATTAAATTTGAATTTAGATATTTTATATGGTAACATAAGATACGATACCACTAAATTTACATCAAAATTTTCTAGCCTTCTTTGGATAAAAAATACCTTACATCATCAATCTGTCTTTTACAATAAAAAATTATTTATCAAAATAAATTATGAAATCAGTTATAAAGTTTTGGCTGATTATGACTTTAATTTAAACCTTTATTGTAAAAATATAAACGCAGAAAAGATTGATGCTATTATATCTAACTGTGATAAAAACGGAATTTCTAAAGATTATAATTGGTCTTTATATAAAGAAGAGCTAAAATTAAAAAGCGTACGTATGAATTCCGTTTTTTTTCCACTTTTCTTCATATTAGTTGCTTTTAAATTTATTTTTAGAAAATTATAAAATCCATTAGCCAATTAGAATTGGAAAAAAATGATAAGAATTATCTTACCAAATGATTAAACATTTTTTAAAAACTTTCTTATAAGAAAATCTATTTAAAAATGTACACAGTAGAACTAGTAACTAAAAATGAATTCAGTTTTTTAGAATTGAGAAATAAGGATAAAACTTCTTTAGCTAGAATATGTTTAGAGGAAGGAGGTAGACTTCAAGAATTAAAATTCAAGAATATTTTTTTAATCAAAGAACCACCAAATTTGGACTATAAAGTTTCTTATGCCTCGTCAATTTTATTTCCTTTTGTAAGCAGAGTTCAAGCTGGAAAATATTCATTTCAAGGAAAAGATTATCAATTAGATTGCAATCAAGCGGATGAAAATGCATTACATGGTCTAGTTTATAATAAAAATTTTAAGTTGATTGAGAAACAAGAAAATACACATAATTGTTCAGTAACGATAGGGTATAAAGAGACTAAAAAAAGTAAAGGTTTTCCTTTTATGTATGAAATCTATATAACCTATATTCTTACAAATAAACAGATTAGTTTATCTGTGCAAATAAAAAACACAGACACGAAGTCCTATCCATTTACTTTAGGTTGGCATCCATATTTTATAAGTGATAATTTAAGTAAAAGTTCTTTAAGTTTTAAAAGTGATAAAAAAATTACTTTTGATGAAAACCTAATAACAAAAGAAATTGTTTATTCTAAATCGCCAGAAATCTTTAAAATTGAAGATAAACAATTAGATGATTGTTTTATTTTGAATGCGAATAATATAGGATTTACAACACCATCTTACCAGATAGAAATCACGACTGATTTAGAAGATAATTATTTACAAATTTATACACCACCTGGTTTTTCTTTAATTGCAATAGAACCAATGACCGGTATTTCTAATAGTTTTAATAATAAAATAGGATTGCAAGTCTTAGAACCGAATGCTTCTTATTCTTTAACTTGGAAGATAAAATTGATAAACTAAGACTGTTAAGACAAGAAAATAAAAAATTTATAATTTTGTTGTTATTTTAGAAATAGTAGCAATAAAATTATAGATTAGATTGAAATAATAGAAAGTAATTTAATCATTAAAGATAACAGTAGTCTTTAAATGCTAATACAGATTATAAATACTCGAGTCGAGCAAATAAAAAGCACTTATTATTCTACTTTTAGCCATCAGTTTTACAAGTTATTCCTAAGTAAATCTAGATAGTATTTAGATTAAAAGAGATACATTAAGTGTTACTACTATTGATGTAAATACAGATATATTCGTTGTAATAGTTTTTATAGGGTTTATTTTAATTTATAGATTGGTTAGTTGACTAGAACTTTAATATCTTCGATTAATCGGTAAAGCTCATTTTCGTCAGTACCGTCATATATTTCACGAATTTGTTTTTCTGAATCGACTAAAATAAAATTAGGAGTATGGATAAAGTCTTGAAGGCCGCCATCTCCTTGTTCAGCAACTGCAAAATAACTTTTCCGAGCCAATTCATAAATATGCTTTTTTGGCCCCGTAGTAATATTCCATTTAGAGTCTTTTACCCCTTTTTGTTTTGCGTAGGTTTTCAATATTTCAATTGTATCAATTTCGGGAGTTACAGACATCGAAAGCAACATAAAATTCTCATTATTTATAAATTCTTCTTGGACTTTTGCCATGTTTCTTGTCATAATTGAACAGATACTAGTACAACTTGTAAAAAAGAAATCTACCACGTACACTTTATTTTTATAATCTTTTTGGGTAACGGTTTTACCATTTTGATTCTGAAGTTTAAAATCAGCTACCCTGTGATTACTACTTATATGCCGTACACTTTTATCTACTAGTTTAGTTTTAAATTCAGTAGGGTTGTAGACTGGAAGCTGCTTTTTCGTTATTTGATTGCAGGATATAAATACAATAATAGATATTATTAAATACCTATAAATTAAAAGCTATTTTTTGTTTCAATTTTAGTCCAAAAAAATGGCAACTAATCTTCACCTGTTTTTAAAATGGTCTATTTTTTAATAATTTAAAAGAATTCTGCTGATAGTTTTTTACTCTTAATGCAACAATAGGAAATGGCTAAACTATTAATAGAGATTTAGTAATTAAGCAGAATGGAATAATATCTGCAGGAATATGTGAGTAAGATATTTTTAATAAACCTAAACCTTAAAAAGAAGCAAAGGTAAAGAGAGTGACTGACGAAGATGGGGTAAGTGCATAACAAATAAAGTGTGTATAAATTAGTGATTATTTGATTCAATAAGATAAACTCTTATTCTCGGATAAATTAAAT
>LAQA01000021.1:19730-26074 GCA_000981625.1 Flavobacteriaceae bacterium ASP10-09a | reverse complement strand
CTACTGTTAATGGTAGAAAACCAAGATCTTTTTGTTCGTAATTGGAAACAACTGTACACAACATCATACATTTTCCAGATTGCACAACAACACTACCATGAGCTTGTTTTGCTAATTTTCCGGTTTCGATAGAAATTTCTCTACCATCACCAAGGTCTATAACCTCTCTAAATACTTTTGGAATCATAAATTTTAATTCTAAATTTTTAATTTGTTTGTTGTTGTGTTGTTGTCTGTTGTTGCAATGGAAATTCAAAAATGTCGTTACTATTTTTGATTTTTTTATAGATTACTAATTTTGTTAAGATCAGTCTTTAAATTTAATGTAATAAAAAAGAGGCGCGTTTATAGCCCCTCTTTTTTTGTAAGAATTATTTTCTAATTCCTAATTCTTTAATGATTTCACGATATCTATTGATTTCGGTTTTCTTTAAATAATCTAATAAACTTCTACGTTTACCTACCATCATTACTAATGAGCGTTCCGTATTAAAATCTTTACGATTCTTTTTTAAATGCCCAGTTAAATGATTGATTCTGTGCGTAAATAACGCAATTTGACCTTCTGAAGAACCAGTATCGTTTTTTCCTTTACCGTGTTTCTCGAAGATGCTTTCTTTTACTTCTTTAGTTAAATACATTCCAATATTATTTAAATGATTTTTATGTATATCAATGATGTTTTCATTGAAGCTGCAAATATATAATTATTTTCTTGAATAGAAACCTTAGAGCGTGCGCTTTTTTGTTATGCTCTAATTGGTAAATTCTGAATTAAATCAATATATAAATTAATTTGTTTTTTTAAATTTTTTCTTTCATAAATAGCGTCTAAGAAACCATGTTCTAGTACAAATTCAGATTTTTGAAATCCTTCAGGTAAATCCTTACCCGTAGTATCTTTGACGACTCTTGGACCTGCAAAAGCAATTAAAGCATTTGGTTCTGCAATATTAATATCACCTAACATGGCATAAGATGCAGTTGTACCACCAGTTGTTGGATCTGTACATAAAGAAATATAAGGAATTTTAACTTCTGCTAATTGTGCTAATTTTGCAGATGTTTTTACTAATTGCATTAAAGAAAGTGATGCTTCCATCATTCTTGCTCCTCCAGATTTAGAAACCATTAAGAATGGAATTTTATGTTCTATCGAATAATTAATTGCTCTTGCAATTTTTTCTCCTACAACAGATCCCATAGAACCACCAATAAAAGCAAAATCCATAGCAGCAATAACGATATCTTTTCCTAAAGACATACCTACGGCAGTTCTTACAGCATCATTTAATTTTGTTTTTTCTTGAGCAGCCTTTAACCTGTCTGGGTATTTTTTTGTGTCTTCAAAGTCTAAAGGGTCCTTAGAAGTTAAATTTTCATTTAATTCTTTAAACTTATTTTCATCAAAAAATAACTCAAAATACTCTTTACTTCCTATTCTTACATGATAGCCATCTTCTGGACTTACATATAAGTTTCTTTTTAATTCTTCTGTATCTATTATTTTTCCACTAGGAGTTTTATACCATAAACCTTTTGGAGTATCTCTTTTATCTTCTGTTGAAGTTTGTATTCCTTTATCTGTTCTTTTAAACCAAGCCATACTAATTATCGTGTTTTAGGTTGTTTCTATATTTATAAATTTTAAAATAGTGTATAAATTAGAAGTACAAATGTAAAAGTTTTTTCCTTAAAGTGTTCTTTTTGACGATTAAAGTCATAAAAAAAGCACTTTGATTTAATCAAAGTGCTTTTTAGTTATTAATAAATACTTTTATAAAGTATCAATATTGTTTAAATCAGTAAAAGCTTGTTTTAATCTAGCCTTAAAAGTTTCTTCTCCTTCACGTAACCATTTTCTTGGGTCGTAATGCTTTTTGTTAGGTTGCTCTGCTCCATCTGGGTTACCAATTTGAGTTGCTAAATAAGCAGCGTTTCCTTGCATGTAATCTCTAATTCCTTCTGTGAAAGCGAATTGTAAATCAGTATCGATATTCATTTTAATAACTCCATACCCAATAGATTCTCTAATTTCTTCTATTGTAGAACCTGATCCACCATGAAATACAAAATCGATATGATTTTCTTCAACACCATATTTTTTTGTGATAAACTCCTGAGAATTTTTTAAGATTTTTGGAGTTAATTTTACGTTTCCTGGTTTGTAAACACCATGAACATTTCCAAAAGCTGCAGCAATTGTAAATTGAGTAGAAACTTTTAATAACTCTTCGTAAGCATAAGCAACTTCTTCTGGTTGTGTGTATAATTTAGAAACATCAACATCAGAATTATCAACACCATCTTCTTCACCACCGGTTATCCCTAATTCAATTTCTAAAGTCATACCCATTTTGCTCATTCTAGCCAAGTATGCTTTACAAATCTCTATATTTTCTTCAATTGGTTCTTCAGATAAATCGATCATGTGAGAACTGTATAAAGGTTTTCCAGTTTCTTTAAAATGTTTTTCTGAAGCGTCTAATAAACCATCAATCCATGGTAATAACTTTTTTGAACAGTGATCTGTATGTAAAATTACTGGAACTCCATAAGCAACTGCTAATTCATGAATGTGCTTTGCACCAGCAACACCACCAGCTATTGCCGCTTTTTGGTTTTCGTTTGATAAACCTTTTCCTGCATTAAATTGTGCCCCTCCATTTGAGAATTGAATAATTACAGGTGCATTTAAATCTCTCGCTGTTTCTAAAACACCATTAATAGTATTAGAACCCACAACATTTACTGCTGGTAAAGCAAACCCTTTTTCTTTTGCTAATTTAAAAATTTCTTGAACTTCTTTTCCTGTTGCTACTCCAGGTTTTATGTTATGACTCATTTTATATTTTTTTAATGACGTTTACTTGCCAAAAGTACTAAAAATAGTAGTTTAAGAATCTTGATTCTTCATAAAATAACGAAAACGTTATAGGTTTTTTTAAAGGTTTATTTAGAAAGGATAGTTAATTCCTATATTATAAACAGCATTCGCAAAATTGTAATTTTTAAACCATTTGTTGCTACTTAAATATGGTTCATAGGTTTTAAAACCAACATCAAGACGTAAGATTAGAAAGTTAAAATCTAATCTTGCACCAAAACCAGAGCCAATTGCAATATTTTTTAAAGAAGAGAGACTATTAAATTTAGCATCACTTTCAACAAAGCTAGATCCAGAAATATCCCATATGTTTCCTGCATCAATAAATAGCGCTCCTTTTAGTTTACTAATAACGTCAAACCTATATTCAGCACTTGTTAAAAACTTGAAACTACCTACATTAAATTCTAATCCAGAATTTCTTCTTCCAGGGCCTAGTTCATAAGTTTGCCAAGCTCTAATGTCATTTGAGCCTCCAGCAAAATAACTTTTTGTAAAAGGAATATCCGAATTATTATAGGTCACAATTGCACCTAAAAATGTTCTAATACCAAAAACAGTATTGTTACCAAAGTCCCAGAACTTTTTGTATTCTATATCTGTTTTAAAATATTGTGCTAAAGGAATGTTTAAAAAAGTTTTTTTGTTATTTGTGTTTCTATTATTAGATAAAAAACCTAAAATATTACCAGAATTGGCAATTCTAACTTTAAAAAAAGAAAAATTACTGTCTTTAAAATCTGATTGACTATTGTATGTATATGAATACGCAATTGTTGGAATTAAAAAATCTGAAGTAATAATATTATATCGATTTAAAATATTTGTTGCAGTATTGTACTCATCAGAATTTGATGCTTGAAAATTGGTGTCATCTGCAACTGTATTCATAAAAGAAATTGCTTCATTTGGTAAGCCCAAAATTTTGTCAGTGTCATTATAATATACCTTAGCTACAGCGTTTAAATTATTAAATTCAGAACTATATATATTGAAGAAACTACCAATATTTAGGTTTCTTACATATTGTGTGTTTAAAAGTTCTAATTGTATAGTTTTTTTTGAATTAAATTGCCATTTGTAATCTGTTAAAAAGGTGAAAGTTTGCCTGTCTAAACCAATGTTTTTTTGAAAACTAGAGCCAATAGAAAACATCGTTCTTGGAGACATTTGTTTTGGAACAAATTTGCTTAGCTTAAAAGGGGCAACAAACCTTGGTATTTCTAAAGATATATCTGCACCAATTTCCCAACCAGGACCATTGTTAGAATTAAACCAAGAACCTAAAAGAGACATTTTTAATAGTTCGGCGCCTTTAAAAGCATTTCTGTTAGAAATAGAAAGTTTTGCTGAAGCACCAATATTTCTAATATTAGAGTGTGTTAATTCTGTTTCAAAACCTAAAGTATGTTTTTCTAAAGGAGCCAAGAAAACATCCATTCTTAGTTCGTTATCAGTTCCCGGAATTGGTGTGAATTTAATATTTGTTGATTTAAAATTCTTTAAAGATTTTAAATGTGTTCTTGTTAAATTTCTTAAAACGTCTTTATAGATTCCATTTGGTTTTAAGAAAATAGATTCTGACAAATATTTAGGATTGTATTTTATCTTGTTGTGAGCTAAAAAGTTAATTCCGTTATAAGAAATGGAATCTCTTATTGGGTCATCTTTTTTTGTAAATGAATAATCTGTAGTTACATTTACTTCTTTTATAGTATGAACTTTAAAAGGCTTTTCGATGTAACTCCCGTTCTCCTCAATTAATCGATTAGAAGAAATTAAAAAATCGACATTGGTTTTGTAATCTGTTCTTGTAGAATCTACATAAAAACCAATAGCAGATTCTGAGAAATGATAAATCCCGTTGTTCCTAAAGAGTTTTACAACTTTATCTGCTTCATCTCTAAATGTTTGATCTTTGTATTGATTTCCTTTCTGTAGTAGTGTATTTAAAGTTGCTTTTTTATAAATTGAGTCCAAGACTCGAGAAGGAATTTTTATATTTACGGAGTCTAAAATAGTTGGTTTTCCTTTTGAAATATAATATTCTACAGTTGCCTTTTTATTGATAGAATCTCTATTTATTTTAGAGATTACTTTTGATTTAAAATACCCTTGCGTTTTATAATAAGCCAATAAGTTATCTGTTGTTCTTTTTACTTTGATGTCGTTAATTATTTCGGGTCCTTGATATTTTAAAAACGATTTATTTAAATTGATAAAAGATTTTGCGTACGCAATACTTTGTTTTTCAGAAAAAACAGCTTTTACAAAGCGATATGAACGCGCATTTTCTTTAGCCCATCCAGAAATTGTTTGAGGTTTATTATGATTCCCAATATTATGAAAAAACAAACCTAAAGGCAAGCCTAAAAAACGAGGGTTTGGTTTTTGTAAAACGTATTTTTGCAGTTCGTTAGCATTTGTTTTAACACTATCTATCAGAAAATAATTTTTTTTAAGCAAGTGCTCTTCATCAGCAACATGTTTTGTAGAATTACATGAAACCAAAAAGACAATCAATAAAAAATAAAACGAATTTTTTTTCATTATTTTAGCACTGCAAAGAAAATCAAAAATAGTATTTTTCAACGGTTTATTTTTATTTACATACAATTAATGAGCATCTCAAAGAATCAATCTAAAATCATAACAAGTTTATCCCAGAAAAAGTATAGGCAAAAGCATAAATTATTTATAGCTGAAGGTGTAAAAGTAGTAAATGAATTGCTAAATTCTTCTTTAGAAATTGATACACTATTTGCAGTTGACGATTTTCAGATAGATATCCCTGAAAATAAAATTACAAGAATATCAGAAAAGGATTTACAAAAAATAAGCAACTTAAAAACGCCTAATAAAGTTCTAGGGTTATTTAAAATTCCTAATGATAAACTACTTCAGAAAAATGGATTAATTGTTGCGTTGGAGGATGTTAATGACCCCGGAAATTTAGGGACAATCATTCGTTTGTGTGACTGGTTTGGAGTTTCTCAATTACTGTGCTCTAAAGAGACTGTAGATTGTTATAACCAAAAAGTGGTGCAAGCAAGTATGGGTTCTTTAACTAGAGTTTCTATCACTTATATTGATTTAGAAATGTATTTAACAGCATCAACTTTGCCAACATTTATTGCAGATATGGATGGTGAAAACGTTTATAAAAGTCAACTTCCAAGAGAGGGTGTTTTAATTATGGGGAATGAAGCAAATGGTGTTTCTGATAAAATAAAAGTATTGATTAAAAATAAAATCTCTATCCCAAGATTTGGAGAAATGCAAGAAACAGAAAGCTTAAATGTTGCAACTGCAACGGCTATTTTGTTAAGTGAATTTAAGAGAAGTTTTTAATTCTAGTTAGTCGTATTCAGTTAATAACTTTCTACCTCTTTCACGTTGAAGTTAATTATTATTCAAAAGCAAATGTCAAAAACACGCCACGTGTTCCCATGAAGTT
>LAQA01000021.1:0-19634 GCA_000981625.1 Flavobacteriaceae bacterium ASP10-09a | reverse complement strand
ATCAATCCCCATTCCAACTTCATACATGAAATTATGGGTTTTCATTCTAAATTGACCTGATGAATTATCATCTTGATTGGCTTCGTTACTAGAAAAATTATAGTTATAAGAAACGCCACCTAATAAATATGGACGGATATTTTTATATCTATCAGTGCTAAATTTAAAAATTACAGGAACATGTAAATAAGTGGATCCAATCTCTCTAACACTATCTTGCTTTGTTGCTAAATGATTAAAATAAATATTCTTAGAATTACTAACCAAACCAGGTTCTAAACGTAGATTTAAATTTTTATGTAAACGAAAATCTGCAATTAAACCTACATTAAAACCAGCAGTAGGCGCAACTGTAATATCCGCATTTTGTATTGTACTATTTCTTAAATTTAATTTAAAATCATTTTGATTTAAACCCAAGTAAAAACCATAGTGCAGTTTTCTTTCGTCAAAAGTTGGTAAGTTTTCTACACGCTCTTTTTGTGCGTAAAACACGGCAGAAATCATTAGAAAAAAACCTAAAACTAGCACTTTTTTAATCATATTATTTACTTGCAGTATAAATTGTTGCAACTCCAAAAGTTACAGGAGTATCTTTTGTGTTAGTAAACCCATTTTTTTGTAAAATATTGTTGAAAGCTTCCCCAAAAGGGAAGGAATTTGCAGATTCTGATAAATAAGAATAGGCAACTTTGTCTTTCGAAAATATTTTTCCAATAATAGGAAGTATGAAGTTAGTATAAAATTTATAGCCTTGTTTAAAAGGAAATTTAGTTGGATTTGAAGTTTCTAAAATAACTAAAACCCCTGTAGGTTTTAAAACCCTTGCAATTTCTTTAATTCCTTTGTCTAAATGAGCAAAATTACGCACACCAAAAGAAACGGTTATAGCATCAAAAGTATTATCGTTAAAAGGCATTTCTTCCGAATCACCCACAATCATTTCTATTTTGTCTGATAACTTTGCTTTTTTAATTTTTCGTTTTCCAACCTCTAGCATGCCAGCAGAAATATCTAAACCTACAATTCTATCAGGGTTCAAGGATGCCATCATTAATACTAAATCTCCTGTTCCTGTGGCAATATCTAGAATTTGTTTCGGGTTATTTTTACCAACAATTTTTACTACTTTTTTACGCCATTTCACATCAATTCCTAAAGAAATGACTCTGTTTAAGTCATCGTAATTTTCAGAAATATTATCAAACATTTGTGCAACTTGTTCTTTCTTTCCAAGTTTAGAATCTTTGTAAGGTTTAATGATTTTTGACATCTTTTTACTTTTTGATATTTTCTCTTTGCTAAATTAATTACTATCCGTTAATTGCTATAACTTCATTAATTTGATTCGGTAGCATTTCTTTTAACAAGGTTTCAATTCCGTTTTTTAAGGTAGCAGTAGAAGAAGGGCACCCGCTACAAGCACCTTGTAGAACTACGCGAACTACTTTATGTTCTTCATCATAAGATCTAAAAGCAATGTTTCCTCCATCACCAGCAACTGCAGGTTTAATGTACTCATCTAATATGTCTACAATTTGTGCAGAAATACCTTCTAAGGCAACTGTTGGCGTTTCAGCTTCAGTTTCAGTTGTCGCTTCTTGTTTTGGAACTTCTTTAATAATCGTTTTTCCTTCCACGAGGTATTCACGAATAAAAGTTCTTACTTCAGTAAAAACTTCTTTCCATTCAACCATATCATATTTTGTAACAGAGATATAGTTATCAGAAATAAATACTTCTTTTACAAAAGGAAATGTAAAAATTGCTTGTGCTAAGGGTGATGATTTACTAGCTTCATCAATATTTTTATATTCAACATCGGTTTGTGTTAGTGCTTTGTTAGTTCCAAACTTCATTACTGAAGGGTTTGGAGTTACTTCTGCATATACTTCAATAGCTTCTTTTTTGGTGGATGAGGTTTGCTCATTAACAACAATATTACCATCAGTCAAATATGTTTCTATTTGTTCTTTAACTTCCTCTTGGACATCAATCCATTCAAGAATATCAAAACGTTGAATTGCAATAAAATTTGCTGTAATAAATACTTTTTTTACAAAGGGTAAATAAAATAATTGTTGCGCTAATGGTGAGTTTTTAGCTTCATCTATATTAGAAAATTCGTAGCTACCTCCATTTATTAATACTTTGGTGCTATTGAACTTTAATATAGTATCATTTGTAGTTTCTTGAATCGTAATTTTAGTCTCTTGCATAATCTTAAAATAAGTTGCAAAATTACGGGAAAAAACTGAATTTAAGTAAAAAAGACCTTGTATTTATTTAAATACATAAGGTCTTTGAATAATATTTTTTTTGTTTATAAATTAAGCGTAACTGTTGTTGTGAAAATTCTATTATCTAAAGTTAAATCAGCAGGTTTTACATCAAATCCATTGTAGAAATTATATGAAGAAGTTCTGTTGTTATTACTAAAAGCAAAATCTAATTTAAAGTTTCCAAAATTGTATCCTCCACCTAAAGAGTAGCCTTCTATATCACTAAAATTAAGGACACTATTAGTAGTTAAAATATTGTTCTTATTTGGTGTTTGTTCAAAATTATAACCTCCTCTTATGCTAAATCTATCAAAACGCCATTCTGTTCCAACATTATAGTTGTGTGTGTTCTTTAAATCGTTTTGAAAGTATTGATTTTCATTGGTAAATACACCGTCAGATAATTTTATATTTTGATAATTTTTATTGATATAATCAAAACTCAATAACCCGTTTTTGCCAAAAATGAATGCAGCACTCGCTGTTAATTTACTTGGGGTTTTTAATCTGTATGATATAAATTGAAGGTCATTAAATTCTGAAAAAATCTCCTGATTTTCAGGAAAAAAAGTTGTTTCACCAATATCAATAGCACTATCTTGGTTGTAATTTGTGTCTTGTAAAACTTCAGTGTACCATGTAGGTGTTTGGTACGCTAAACCAAATCTAAAGCTTTTATGCGCTTTAAAAATAAATCCTGCGTTAGCAGAAAAGCCAGAACCTGTTGTGAAGTTTTCTTGATATAACTCAACATCTAGTATATTGCCATCAACATCGCTATTTAATTCTGTTAATACAGATTGTTGAGAAAAATTTAAACTATAAAAATTAAGACTCATGCCCAAGTGTATTTTTTTTTGATGAACAGCTGAAAAAGCAAAATTTAATTCTGTTATTTCTCCTCCATAGCTTGTGTTAAATAGTTGACCATCTGTAAAGTTATAGAGTGTTCTTGGCGTATCTGTGTCTCGCGGATTTGTGTTAAATCTTGCAATTGCTTCATTCCCTTCAGCTGAAAAATTATCTGAAAATCCTTTGGTAATTCTGTAATTAAAACCGATCGCAAATTTGTTCCAATCAGAGTTATATGTGCTGTCAAAAATAAGTACAGCTCCTGCATTAGATAAGTTTATAGCTTCATTATTAGTAGTTAAATCTCGTCTATCATTGAAGTCAGCATCTCCAAAAGAAGCAATAATTGTAGAACTTTTAGAATTAAATGTGCCAGAAAACATACTGTTTTTAAAAACTGATAGACCTGCAGGATTTACATTGATTGAAGAAATATCACCTCCTAATGCTCCAAAAGCACCACTCATTGCTGTAAAACGTGCGGAGCCATTATTGTCGTTTTGCGAAAAAAGAATTCCTAAATCTTGGTATCCTAAAGATTGAGAAAAAGACATAAGTGTCGATGCGAATAAGATCGCTATTGTAAAAAACCTTTTCATTTATATAGAATTTTTTTAATTCCCTCTTTTTTTAGAAGAAGATGAACTTCTGTTTGATCCAGAACTTCTTGAGCTAGAACTTCTTGATCCAGAACTTCTTGAGCTAGAACTTCTTGAGTTAGAACTTCTAGTAGAAGAGGATCTAGGGCTTCTACCTGATGAAGAGCTTCTAGAGTTGTTATTTCTGTTAGATGAAGACCTTCTAGTTGAAGAGTTGTTTCTTGAGTTAGAGCTGCTACGTCTTGATGTGGAGCTTCTTCTTGTTGGTTCTGTTACTCTCGTTGAGCTAGTGTTATTTCTTCTTACTGTATTTGAATTATTTCTATTAACCCTAGAGTTGTTTCTTCTACTTGAGTACTTATTATATCTAGAGCTTGTATTAGAGTTTCTTCTACTATATGTATTGTTAGCGACTCTTCTTCCGTAAGCGTAATTTCTATTGAAACCATAATTATTCCAAGTTCTATTGTAAAAATATGGATTGTAAAGACCTATATTCCAACTCATGTTTCCATAATATGGGTTCCAGTAAGAATTATATCTCCAATCGTTATATCTCCAATATCTATTTTGCCATTGGTTATAACCATTTCTAGAATAATTCCAATCATTATACCCAAACCAATAAGGATTATTAATTAAATTAATATGAACAACAACATCATTATCTTCATATCCCCAAGGTTGATTAGCATCGTAGTTTAGCGCATCATCGACAACTTCATCATCTATATTTATATTGTCAGAATTATAAGAATCAACATCTGTAAAAAATTCATTAGCATCAATGCTTTCTAATGCTTCTAATTTTTTTGTAAAGTAATTTTCCTCGTAATCGTTATATTGTTCTTCGTCTACAACGATAACTTTTTTATCTTTGTTTGTAGTGTTTTCATCATTGTAAATACCATCATCATTATAAACACTTTGATATGTCCCGCAAGAAACTAACAATAAATTAGCTGTTACAAATAAGATTAGTTGGAGGAGCTTTAAGTTTTTATAAAGTAGTTTCATGATCATTTATTTTTGATGTTCTTTTATTAATGAATTTTTGCTTTAAAAACTCTAAATTATAGTAGTTTTGTATGGTTTTTGTAAAGAATGTTTTTTTTAACAAGAATTTCACTTTAAATATAACAATATTTGTGCCAAAGTAAATAATATGAGCAAGAAGTTAACAAAAAGAACAGAAGATTACTCTAAATGGTATAATGAATTAGTTGTAAAAGCTGATTTAGCTGAGAACTCAGCAGTAAGAGGTTGTATGGTAATTAAACCATATGGATTTGCAATTTGGGAAAATATGCAAGCAGAGTTAGATAGAATGTTTAAAGAAACAGGGCACCAAAATGCTTATTTTCCACTTTTTGTTCCTAAAAGTTTGTTTGAAGCTGAAGAGAAAAATGCAGAAGGATTTGCAAAAGAATGTGCAGTAGTGACGCATTACCGTTTGCAAAATGACCCAGATAATCCAGGTAAATTAAGAGTAGATCCAGAAGCAAAATTAGAAGAAGAATTAGTCGTAAGACCAACTTCTGAAGCTATTATTTGGAGTACTTACAAAGGATGGATTCAATCTTACAGAGATCTTCCATTATTAATAAATCAATGGGCAAACGTTGTAAGATGGGAAATGCGTACACGATTATTTTTACGCACATCAGAATTTCTATGGCAAGAAGGACATACAGCACATGCAACAAAAAATGAAGCAATTGTAGAAGCAAAACAAATGCAAGAAGTGTATGCTGAATTTGCAGAGAATTTTATGGCAATGCCAGTGATAAAAGGTGTAAAATCTGATAGTGAGCGTTTTGCTGGTGCAGAAGATACTTATACAATAGAGGCTCTAATGCAAGACGGAAAAGCTTTACAAGCAGGAACTAGTCATTTTTTAGGTCAAAATTTTGCAAAGGCGTTTGATGTGAAATTCACTTCTAAAGAAGGGAAGAAAGAGTATGTTTGGGCTACATCTTGGGGGGTCTCTACGCGTTTGGTGGGAGGATTAATAATGACACATTCAGATGACTTAGGCTTGGTTTTACCACCTAAATTAGCGCCAATTCAAGTTGTAATAGTTCCAATTTATAAAGGGGAAGAGCAATTAGAAGCTATTTCAGAAAAGGTTGCTGTATTTGTAAAAGAATTACGAAAGAGAGGAGTTTCAGTTAAATTTGATAATAGAGATTCTTTTAGACCAGGAGCAAAATTTGCTGAGTATGAACTAAAAGGAGTACCTATTAGAATTGCGATTGGAAATCGTGATTTGGAAAATAATACAGTAGAAGTTGCAAGAAGAGATACTTTAGAGAAGCAAACTGTTTCTCAGGATGATGTTGTTGACTTTGTAACTAATTTATTAGAAGATATTCAAGAAAATTTATTTAAAAAAGCAATTAATTATAGAAAAGAGCATACTACAGAAGTTGCTACTTTTGATGAATTTAAAAGTGTTATAATAAATAAAGGAGGTTTTGTTTCTGCTCATTGGGATGGTACAGAAGAGACAGAAGACAAGATAAAAGAGTTAACAAAGGCTACTATTAGATGTATTCCTAATGATGCCAAAGAGGAGGTAGGAACCTGTGTTTTAACAGGTAAACCCTCAGCTAAAAGAGTGCTTTTTGCAAAGGCATATTAATTTTGTGAAAAAAAGTATTTTTTTTTATAAAATTGTTGCAGAATTTAAAAAACATTGTATATTTGCACCCGCAATTAAGACACATTTTAATTGTTATGGTCCGTTCGTCTAGGGGTTAGGACGCATGGTTTTCATCCATGTAACACGGGTTCGATTCCCGTACGGACTACAAAAGTTTTAATATAAAAACTAATAAATTAAGAATTATGGCAAATCATAAGNNAAGCTAAAAGATTACGTAACAAATATCAGCACAAGACAACAAGAAATGCTGTTAGAGATTTACGTACTGTAGAAGACAAAAAGCAAGCAGAAGAAAAATTAGGAAATGTTATATCTATGTTAGATAAGTTAGCAAAGAATAACATTATTCATAAAAATAAAGCTGCAAACTTAAAATCTAAATTAACAAAGCACGTTGCTGCAATGTAAAAATTTAAATTTTATAAAATACAAAAAACTCTGAATGAAAATTCAGAGTTTTTTTATGTCTAAAATATTTAACTAAAGAGTAAGCGTATCTTATTAGGAGAATTATTTTCGTGTTAGTTTTTAGGCTATACGTTTCTTAGTATTTTTAATATTCTTCAGTAGACCATAAAACTAAAACATCTTTTCTACCAATCGTAGTTTTTATGAGCATCTAACCTAATAAATATAAAGAGTAAAATTGTAAAGCCCCAAAGAGAAGATCCTCCGTAGCTAAAAAATGGCAATGGAACTCCTACTGTAGGTAACAAGCCTATGACCATGCCAATATTTACAATTACATGAAAAAACAAGATAGAAGCTAAACCATAACCATATATTCTTCCAAACTTATTAGAATGTGTTTCTGACAAATAAATAACTCTAAACATCATTAACATAAAGAGAATTATTACAGAACTACTACCTATAAACCCCCATTCTTCACCAACAGTACTAAATATATAATCAGTGTGCTGTTCCGGCACAAAGTTACCTTTGGTGATATCACCTTTCAAAAAACCTTTTCCAGAAAGGCCTCCAGAGCTTATTGTTAATTCTGATTGATAAGAGTTATAACCAATATTTTTGTTGTCTACCTTTAATCCTAATAAAACTTCAAAACGATCTCTGTGGTGTTGTTTAAAGATGTTATTATAAGTATATCCAGTTCCGAGGATAACGAATGCAACCACAAAATAAAGTGCTAAAATCTTATACCAATTAAATCTAAAAAATCGTTTTCCACCCTTGTAAATTAGGTAGGCTACAATTAATGATATTAGTATAAGAAGTGAAATAAACATTTTACTTGCTCCAAAAAAGATGGTTAAAATAAATAAGGAAATTATAGTAATTCCTAATAAAATATAATTAAGTGTTAAGCCTTCTCTGTTCAGAACAAAGAAGAAAGACAAATAGATAAGTGCTGAACCAGCATCTGGTTGGAGAGTGATTAGGAAAGCCGGAAAGAAAACAATAATGAATGCTTTTATTTGGTTTTTGACTAACTTTAAATTGTATTGACGATCACTTAATAATTTGGCGACAGCCAAAGCTGTAAATGCTTTTGCAAACTCTGAAGGCTGTAAGCCTAGCACTCCAAAATTATACCAAGAAGTTGCTCCGTTAATAGTTTTTCCAAAAAGAAACAATCCAACTAGAGATAAGAGCGAAATTATGTAAAGTATACTAGCAAATTTTTCGTAAAATTTAGAATTAAAAAAAAGAATGATAATAATTAACGGAATTGTTAAGCTAATAAATATCAGTTGTTTTCCGTATTTAGTTGAAAAGCTCAGTAAATCAATATCTCCATCTGTTTTAGAAGCGGCAAAAATGTTTAACCAGCCAAAACCAACTAAGATTATATAGATGAAAACTAGAATCCAATCTATACCTGCAAAAATATTATTTTGTTCCTGACGCAATTTCTTTAGATTTTGGTATTTGCTTGTTATATATTTCTTGTAAACTCATATTCAACATATTTAATTCTCTGTATTTGTTCGCTTTAGAAATACTTCCATTTATATATTTTTCTAAGAGTAAGCTTGTTATTGGTGCTGCAATTGTAGATCCATAACCACCATTTTCTACAAAAACAGCTAAGGCTATCTTAGGGTTGTCTTTCGGAGCAAATGCAACTAAAATAGAATGGTCTTCTGCTTGAATTTTAATGCCGTCAACTATTTTTATTGAATTTTCTGCAGTTCCTGTTTTGCCACAAATTTCAATCCCTTTTACTTGGCTCCATCTTCCTGTACCTGTTTTAAAAACTTCATGCATCGCTTCAATGACTGGCGCAAAATGTTCTTTACTAATTGTAGTTTGTTTTCTAATAGTATAGTTAGGGTTGTCAATTATTTGTTTATCAATTTTTTTTACAATATGCGGTGTGTAAAAATAGCCCCTATTTGCGATAGCTGCTGTAAAATTAGCTAATTGAATAGGAGTCGTTAAAACTTCTCCTTGACCAATTGCATTGGAAATATTGGTAGATGCATTCCAAGTATATCTATAACGATCATCATAATATTTTCCATTAGGAATTAATCCTTTTTGACCTGCAGGTAAATCATACCCTAAATAATTTCCTAATCCAAAACTAGTAATGTGCTTGTTCCAGCTATCTAAGCCTTCAGAGGGATTGTTTTTTTTCTCAACAATTCTTTTGTAGGTATTTGAGAAATAACTATTACAAGATCTTGCAATTGCTGTTTTTAATTTTATTGGTTTATCATAAATATCGCAATGACATTTCATAAATTCGTGGGCTCTACTTCCATACCTGTAGCCGCCATAACATCTAAAAGATGTTTGCTCACTTATCACATTTTCTTGCAAGCCAATTAATGCATTCATCATCTTAAAGGGAGATCCGGGAGGGTAAGCAGCTAATAAACTTCTATCATATGTTGGTTTTTCTGGATTTTTAGGATCCATTAAAATAATAGAATTTTTAGAACGCTTTCTACCTACCAGCATGTTTGGATCATAAGAAGGGGCTGTTACCAAAACCAAAATTTCACCTGTTGAAGGTTCTATCGCAACAATTCCTCCACGTTTTCCTTTCATTAATTGTTGAGCATACACTTGTAAATCGATGTCTAAAGTTAAGATTAAGTCTTTTCCATTCTCTGGAGGTATATCAGAAACACCATCTTTATAAGATCCTGTAACTTTATTGAAACGATTTCTTTGTAAATATTTTTTCCCTTTCCGTCCTCTTAAAAGGTCTTCATATTGTCTCTCTACACCCTCTTTTCCTTCTAATTCTCCTGATTGGTAGTCATCATTTTCTTTGGCTTTTTCTTCATTTACTTCTCCAATATAACCTAAAACATTGGCTGCAGCTTTGATTGGGTAATCTCTAATAATTCTTTTTTGAATATAGAAACCCGTGTATTTATGCATTTTTTCTTGAAGGAAAGCAAAGTCTTCTTTGGCTAATTGTTTTAAAAAAACGGATGGTAAGTAACTTGCGAATTTCTCTGCTCTTTTAAATCTTATTAAAAATTGTTCTCTATCTATTTTTAAAAGATTACAAAATTCTAAAGTGTCTAATGGTTTTACCTGATTTGGTTGCACCATAACATCATAAGAAAGTTGATTTGCTACTAATAGTTTTCCATTCCTATCATAAACATAACCACGTTCTGGATAATCATATTCTGTTTTTACTGCAGCATTATGCATTGGGTCATAAGTTTCACCTTTTATAATTTGAAGCTGAAACAATCGCCCAATAAAAATAAAACCAATAAGTGTAATTAAAAAATAAAGTAAAAAGCTTCTTTTCATTATTCGCTTTTAGTGAAAATATAGGTTCCTAAAAAATATAAAACTAACGTAAAAATACTTGAAAAAAGTGTGTTTAAAAATACGTTAGATAAATTTTGAAAACTAAAATTAACAAAAGAAAAGTAGATGAGATGGTGAATCACTGTTAAAGTTACTGTGTAATTGAAAACTTTTCCAAATGATTCTGATTTTAATTTAAAGAAAGGATAGTCTGCTGACACTTTTCTAAAGTAAATTCTTACGAAAAACAGACGGATATATGCAATATATAAAATTGAAAACGCATGAATTCCTCCAGAGTCAGAGAAGAAATCAACTAAAAGACCTAATAAAAAACTATAAAAAAGAAAAGAGGTTCTATTTTTTTTTAATGGATATAGAAACACAAAAACAATATATAAATAAGGGTTTATAGAATCTAAAAATAAAATATTATTCAGCACAAAAACCTGTAAAAACAGCAGGAATATAAACAGCGTTGCCATGTTTAATGGTTTATTCATTTTGTGCTTCTAGTGATTTAATTTCTTCTTTATGAAAATTTTTAACAACATAAACATACCCCAAATCACTCATGTCATTAAATAATGTAACATCCACTTTGTTATCTGCAGAGTTTCCTTTGTTAATTTTAGAAATTGTACCAATTAAAATTCCTTCAGGAAAAATAGTTGATTTTCCACCAGTTTCTATGGTGTCTCCAATATTTAGAGGAGCTTGCCTTGGTAAATCAGAAAGTTGAACAACATTATAATTTTTTCCATTCCAACCTAAAGTGCCAAAATAATTGCTATGTTTTAGACGGGCATTAATTTTGCTATTTTTATTCAAAATAGATTGAATTCTAGCATAACCATCAGAAGTATTGTCAGTAATACCAATAACTCCTTTACTGTTGATTACGGCCATTTCTCTCTTAATTCCTTCCTTTTTTCCTTTGTTAATGGTTAAGAAATTAAATTCTTTAGAATAATTATTATTGATAATTTTTGCAGTTGCAAATGTAAATTTCTGTTGATATTTAATCGAATCAATTAGTGTCGAATCCTTGTGAAAATTTATAGAAATATTATTTTCTAATAGATTTTTTAATTGTGTATTTTCTTCAGCTAAAAGTTTGTTTTTAGGTTTTAAACTCCAATATTCAGAAATGTTAGAACTGTAAGAATAAAATCCACCAGTTACTGCATTTGCAGAATTCACAAATTTACTTTTATGGAAATTAAGATTATTAAATGTTAATGCAAGTGCAATAAATTCTAACAATAAAAAAAACAAAAAATACTTAAACTTCCGAAAAAAATAGATGAGTTGTTGCATTGTTAGAACTTAAAAAGAAATCTAATTCATTAATACATTCTTGTATTTCTGTAGTTCTTTTAAAGCAACTCCTGTTCCACGAACAACAGCTCTTAAAGGATCTTCAGTAACATAAACTGGTAAATCAGTTTTACGAGATAAGCGCTTATCTAATCCTCTTAACATAGAGCCACCACCTGCTAAATAAATTCCTGTATTGTAAATATCTGCAGCCAATTCTGGTGGAGTTTTAGATAAGGTCTCCATAACTGCATCTTCAATTCTCAAGATTGATTTATCTAGAGCTTTAGCGATTTCTCTGTAAGAAACTTGAACTTGTTTAGGCTTACCACTTAATAAGTCTCTTCCTTGAACAAACATGTCCTCTGGAGGGGTGTCTAAATCCTCAGTAGCGGCGCCAATTGTAATTTTAATTCTTTCTGCAGTCGTTTCACCTACATGTAAATTGTGTTGTGTGCGCATGTAATACATAATGTCATTGGTAAATAAATCTCCAGCAACTTTTACAGATTGATCACAAACAATACCACCTAAAGCAATTACAGCAATTTCTGTTGTACCACCACCTATGTCAATAATCATATTTCCTTTTGGTTCCATGATATCAATACCAACACCTATTGCAGCAGCCATTGGCTCATAGATTAAATAGATTTCTTTGGCATTCATATGCTTTGCAGAATCTCTTACAGCTCGCTTTTCAACTTCTGTAATTCCAGATGGAATACAAATAACCATTCTTAATGCTGGTGGAAATAACCTCTTTTTAATTGACGGAATTTGCTTGACAAATTCTTTTATCATTTCTTCTGACGCCTGAAAATCGGCAATAACTCCATCTTTTAAAGGGCGAATTGTTTTAATATTTTCATGGGTTTTTCCTTGCATTAAGTTTGCTTCCTGACCAATAGCAATAATTTTACCAGTAATTCTGTTTCTGGCAACAATAGAAGGACTATCAATAACCACTTTTCCATTGTGAATAATCAATGTATTTGCAGTTCCTAAGTCAATTGCAATATCTTCAGTCATAAAATCGAAAAAACCCATAAAATATTTTTCTTGTTTGTTTAATGTATCCTTACAAATTTAGTAAATTTAAATTGTAATTAACATTAAATTAATTAATGTTTAAAATGTCTTGTTCCTGTCATAACCATAGATAAATTATTGGTATTACAATAGTCAATACTTAATTGATCCTTGATAGATCCTCCAGGTTGAATTACACTTTTTATACCAGCTTTATCTGCAATTTCTACACAATCAGGAAAAGGAAAAAATGCATCACTCGCCATTACAGAACCTTTTAAATCAAATCCAAAATTAGTAGCCTTTTCAATTGCTTGGTTTAAGGCGTCAACTCTACTTGTTTGTCCTGCTCCACTTGCTAATAGTTGCTTATTTTTTACTAAAACAATCGTGTTAGATTTTGTGTTTTTACATAGTTTAGAAGCAAATAATAAATCACTTAATTCACTTTCAGTTGGGTTATTGTTGGTAGCATAACTTAAATCAGCGAGCTTGTCTGTAATATAATCTTTATCTTGAACTAATAATCCATTTAAAGAAGTTCTTACAATTTGATTTGGTAATTCTACTTCTTTCTGAATTAAAATGATTCTATTCTTTTTCCCTTTTAAAACTTGTAAAGCTGCATCAGAATAACTAGGTGCAATAACAACCTCACAAAATAATTTGTGAATTTCTTCTGCAGTTTCGGTATCAATTTCTGAGTTTGCAATTAAAACACCACCAAAAGCAGAAACAGGATCTCCAGCTAAAGCATCTACATATGCTTGTTTCATGTTTTTTCTTTGCGCAAAACCACAAGCATTATTATGTTTTAAAATTGCAAAAGTTGGCGCTTCTTCTTTAAATTCTTCCATTAAGTTTACGGCTGCGTCAACATCTAATAAGTTATTGTAACTTAATTCTTTACCATGTAATTTATCAAACATTGCGTCTAAATCTCCAAAGAAATATCCTTTTTGATGAGGGTTTTCTCCATAACGTAATGTTTTAGAATTTTGTTGACTTGCCTTAAAGACAACTTCTTCTTCGTTAAAATAATTAAAGATTGCAGTATCATAATGCGAAGAAATATTGAAAGATTTAGCAGCAAATTTCTTTCTTTGTCCGATAGATGTTTCACCTTCGTTTTCTGAGAGAATTGATAAAAACTCTTCATACTGATTCATAGAAGACACCGTAAAAGTGTCTTTAAAATTCTTTGCAGATGCTCTAATTAAGGAAATGCCTCCAATGTCAATTTTTTCTACAATGTCTTGCTCAGCAGCTCCAGATGCAACTGTTTTTTCAAAAGGATATAAATCAACAATTACCAAATCTATTTGGGGAATATTGTATTCTTTTAATTCAGCAATATCACCTTCGTTGTCTTGTCTGTTTAAGATACCTCCAAAAACTTTTGGATGTAAAGTTTTTACTCTTCCCCCTAAAATTGAAGGGTAAGAAGTAACTTCATCAACAGGAATCACATCGATGCCTAATTCTTTGATAAATTTTTCGGTTCCTCCTGTTGAGTAGATAGTTACATTTAATTCGTCTAATTTTTTTACAATTGGTGCTAAACCATCTTTGTGAAAAACCGAAATTAATGCAGATTTAATTGTTTTTGAAGTGCTCATTTTTGTTGTGTTGTTAAGCACACGAAATTACACAAACATTAAAAGAACCACAATAAAAGATAGTAACAAAAGAGGTAAGTAATTAACAAAAATTATACTAAAATAGTTGCTACTTTTTTACATACATATTCTAAAAGTTCTTCATCTTTTGCTGTAAAAGTATTTGCAGTATGAGAATCAATATCTATTTGTCCTATATTTTCTCCTTCAACAAAAATTGGAATTACAACTTCAGATTTCACTTTCCACCCGCAAGAAATATAATTATCTTGTTCAGAGACATCTTGTACTACAAAATTTTCATTAGTAACAGCAACCTGTCCACAAATACCTTTTCCAAAAGGAATAATAGTATGTTCTGTTTCTTCTCCTGTAAATTGTGCTAATTTTAGCTCATTTTTATTGCCATTTTTAAAATAAAACCCCACCCAGTCATAATATGAAATGCTGTTTTCTAAAAAATCACAAATAGCTTGTAATTTTTCTTTGTTGGTTTTAGTTGATGCTAAAATAACATCTATTTTTTTTTGTAAAACGACTATATTCATAAGTAAAAAATTGACTGTAAAAATAATTCAAAAAAAACAACTTGAATCTATAATTCGTCTTTTTAGTTAAAAATTAACAAGAAAATAATTTAATATAAAGTTAGAAAATCTTGTTGTAATTTTGCTATTAGAAAATGAAACAAATTTTTATTCAAATAGCGTCTTTTACTTTGGCCTTTTTAGTGCTTTTCTCTACTTTTTCTTTTACTGTAGAAAAACATTACTGTGGAGGTCTTTTGCTTGACGTTTCTTTCATTGGTGAAACTAAAGGATGTAGCATTAATATGGACTTGGTTGTATCACCAAAAAAGAAAAATTGTTGTAAAGATGTGCTTCATAAGTTTGAGGGGCAAGATGAACTTCAATCAAATAAAACTAAAAAAATCACTTTCGAAAAGGAGCAGTTTTTGCTTGCTTTTGCAGTTTCTTATAAAGACTTATTTGTAATAAATGAGTTAAAAGATATTTCTTACGCTCATTTTTACCCTCCTGACTTTAGGCAGAACTTTCAGGTCTTGTATCAGGTTTTTTTAATTTAATTTTTTATTACATAAGTATCATATTTTTAGATGATAAATAGTCATGTTATAAATTAAATTAAAATAAAATCCAAAATGAATAAAATATTAATAAATAGTCTTCTCCTTTTTCTTCCATTTATACTTTTTTCTCAAACAACCTTTAATGGAATGCTGATGGATAAAAGTAATCCTAAAGATAATTTAGGGGTAGAAGGAGCAACTGTGCATTGGCTTGGCACAAATATTAGTTCAGTTACCAATAAAAAAGGCTGGTTTACAATTCCTTATAAAGTTGAATATAAAAAGTTAGTAATTAATTATTTAGGATTTAGAACTGATACGTTAACAATTAAAAGTTTAAAACCAATTCATCATTTTCTTACTCCAGAAAGTGGTTTGGATGAAGTAACTATTAGAAGTAAAAGAAAAGCAACTCAAAAAGCATTTTTTGCAACGACGAATGTTTTTACTGTAAATTCAGATGAATTACTAAAAGCTGCTTGCTGTAATTTAGCAGAAAGTTTCGAGACAAATCCTTCAATTGACGTTAGTTTTTCTGACGCTTTAACAGGTACAAAACAAATACAAATGCTAGGTTTAACCAGTCCGTATTTGTTGATATCTCAAGAAAATATTCCATCAGTAAGAGGAGCGAGTCAAGTTTTTGGGCTCACATTTACACCCGGAACTTGGGTAGAAAGTATTCAGATTACAAAAGGAGCAGGTTCTGTTGTTAATGGTTTTGAAAGTATTTCGGGACAAATAAACGCTGAATTAGTAAAACCATTTTCTGATAATAAGTTCTTTTTAAATGCATATAGCTCTTTAAATGGAAGATTCGAATTAAACACCCATTTTAATGAAAGAGTTTCAGATAAATGGCAAACTGGTTTGTATGTTCATGGTAATTATAGAGGTGAGAAGTTTGACAGAAATAATGATAACTTTTTAGATGCACCTTTAGCAAATCAGATCAATGTAATGAATAGATGGCAATTTACCGATGCAGAAAAAGGTTGGGTAAGTTTTATAAATATTCGTTTTTTAAATGATGAAAAACAAACAGGAGAAATTAATTTTAATCCATCTTTAGATAAAGGTACAACAAACGCATGGGGAAGTGAAATTGATACAAAACGTTTTGAAACCTCAGGGAAGTTAGGGTATGTTTTTCCAGCATTACCATTTCAAAGTATTGGTTTTCAAATGGCCTATAGCAACCATGAACAAGATTCTTATTTTGGTTTAAATGTGTATGATATTCGGCATCAAAGTGTATATTCTAACATTATTTTTAACTCTATTATTGGAGATACAAGAAACAAATTTAAAACAGGAATTAATTTTACATATGATAAGTTTGAAGAGCTGGTGAACACCTTAGATTTTAGTAGAAAAGAAAATGCTTTTGGTGCTTTTTTCGAGTATGCCTTTGATAATTTAGATAATTTCAGTTTAACAGCTGGATTGCGTGTTGATACGCATAATTTATTAGGTACTTTTGTAACTCCGAGATTGCATCTTAGATACGCTCCATGGGAAAAAGGTGTGTTTAGAGCTTCTGTTGGAAGAGGAAAAAGAAGTGCTAACATTTTTGCGGAAAATCAACAATTATTTGCAAGTTCAAGACAAATTAATATAGATAATGTTGGTGGAAATATCTACGGATTGAATCCTGAAATTGCATGGAATTATGGAGTTTCTTATCTACAGAAATTTAATTTCTTCGAGAAGAAAGGGGACATTACTTTCGACTTTTATCAAACAAATTTCCAAAATCAAGTAATTGTAGATTGGGAAAATCCACAAGAAATTTCTTTTTATGATTTGGATGGAAAAAGTATTGCAAATAGCTTTCAAGTGGAAGTAAATTATAGTTTGACAAAAAACTTAAATTTAAGAACAGCGTATAAATATTTTGATATTACAACTGATTTTAAAAAGGGCAATTTGCAAAAACCAATTCAACCCGAAAATAGATTTTTTGCAAACCTTTCTTACGAAACAGAATTACAAGAGAATAATAGGCAATGGAAATTTGATGTTACTTTTAATAATATAGGGAAACAACGATTACCAAGTACTGCATCAAACCCTGTTCAATATCAATTACCAGAATATTCTGACCCATATCAACTTTTAAATTCTCAAATAACGAAAGTATTTTCTAGTAAATTTGAGTTGTATATAGGCGCAGAGAATTTAACAAATGTTCGACAGAAAAATCCTATTTTAGCAAGTGATGATCCTTTTGGTGTAAATTTTGATAGTACAATTATATATTCGCCAATTTTTGGAAGAGCTGTATATGCTGGTTTAAGGTATAAGATAAAATAATAACACTCGAACTAACAACAATTAAAAAATTAAAAGATGAAAAAAATAATATTTATATTCAGTTTATTAATGATTGGGTTTTCGATCCAATCACAGGAAGTTAAAAAGAAAAAGAATGCCAAAGTTTCTTTTGAAGTAGACGGTATTTGTGGAATGTGTAAAAAGAGAATTGAAACGGCAGCTTTAAAATCTAAAGGTGTAAAATATGCAATTTGGAGTGTAAAAACACATCAACTAAATTTAATTATGGATGAACGCAAAACAGATGTTGCAGCGATTCAAAGTAATATTTTAAAGGTTGGTCATGATGTTGTTGGTTTTGATGCTCAAAAAATTGAAGCAACAACAGAAGCATACAATACCGTACATCCTTGCTGCAAATACAGAGACGAAGAAATTATTTTAGATCATGAAGGTGGTTTGAAAAAGCAGAAAAAGAAAACAAAATAATTGAAGAATCTAAGTCTTAAAAAACTAATTGTTTGTCTTTTTACTGTTTTTACTTTTGTTAACTGTAATAAAAAACAACTTTCTGCTGAAGTTATTGTAAATAATTCAATAGAAAAACATGGTGGTATTAAAACATGGAATTCTTTAAAGACCCTAAGTTTTGATAAAAGTGTTACCTTATTTTTAGAAGACGGAACCATAGAGTCTGACATAAAAAAGCGTCAAGAATTTACATTTTATCCTGAGTTAAAAAGTAAAATTACTTGGAAGGCAAATGATAAAAAGAGTTTGATTATTTATGAAAAAGGGGAGGTTACAAAATTTGTAAATGATTCTTTGATTACAAATTCAGCGGATTTACAAAAAGCTAAAAACAGTTTTAATGCAGCGCTTTATGTAATTAGTCAGCCTTTTAATTTTGTAAATGAAAGCACAAAATTAACGTATTTAGGTATTACCAATTTAGAAAACAAAGAAGTACATGAAATTAAAGTTGGGTATACAAATGATACAGCAGCGTCTGATAAATGGTTTTATTATTTTGATGTAAAAACCTTTAAAATGGTCGCAAATAAAGTGATTCTTAAAGATCATACTAGTTTGGTTGAAAACAGCACATTCGACACAACAACTGACTTTATTTTTAATCAAAGTAGAAAAAGTTATCGATTAAATGATATTGGCGATAAAACGTATGTAAGAGCAACTTACTTTTATGATAATTTTAAAACAGAGTACCAATAAAAAATCCGTTGGAGTTAATTTCCAACGGATTTTTATCAATATATTTCACACAAGAGTGTAATGCTTTATCTGTGGCGATTCGCCTTTACATCATTCCTGGCATTCCACCACCACCCATTGGAGGCATTCCACCTGCAGCATCTTCTTTAATATCAATTAAAGCACACTCAGTAGTTAATATCATACCAGCAACAGAAGCAGCATTTTCTAATGCAACTCTAGTTACTTTTTTAGGATCTATAATTCCAGCTTCTAACATGTCTACATAAACATCGTTTTTAGCATCGTAACCAAAGTCCTTTTTACCTTCTAGAACTTTATTTAACACTACCGAGCCTTCACCACCAGCATTCTCAACAATGATTCTTAATGGCGCTTCAATAGCTTTATTAATAATCTGTACACCTGTAGTTTCGTCTAAGTTTTCAGTAGTAATCTTTTCTAATGATTTTTTAGCACGTACTAAAGCAACACCACCACCAGCAACAATACCTTCTTCAACTGCAGCTCTTGTTGCGTTTAAAGCATCATCAACTCTGTCTTTCTTTTCTTTCATTTCTACTTCAGAAGCAGCGCCAACATATAAAACAGCAACTCCACCAGCTAACTTAGCTAAACGTTCTTGTAGTTTTTCTTTGTCATAATCAGAAGTTGTAGTTTCTATTTGAGCTTTAATTTGGCTCACTCTCACTTTAATCGCATCAGCATTTCCTGCGCCATTCACAATTGTTGTATTGTCTTTGTCAACAGTTATTGTTTCTGCAGTTCCTAATAAGTCTAAAGTTGCGTTTTCTAAAGAAAAACCTCTTTCTTCAGAGATTACAGTACCTCCAGTTAAAATAGCGATGTCTTCTAACATTGCTTTTCTTCTGTCTCCAAAACCAGGAGCTTTTACAGCAGCAATTTTTAAGCCAC
>LAQA01000020.1:64426-71185 GCA_000981625.1 Flavobacteriaceae bacterium ASP10-09a | reverse complement strand
TAATCTTACCTATTAAGATGTCACCAGGATTTACTTCTGCTCCAATTCTAATCATTCCATTTTCGTCTAAATCTTTTGTAGCTTCTTCAGAAACATTAGGAATATCATTGGTTAACTCTTCAGTACCTAATTTTGTATCTCTAACATCTAAAGAATACTCATCAATATGAATAGATGTAAATATATCTTCACGAACTACTCTTTCAGAAATTACGATTGCATCCTCAAAGTTATACCCTTTCCAAGGCATAAAGGCTACTTTCATATTTATTCCTAAAGCTAATTCTCCTTTTTGTGTTGCATAACCTTCACAAAGAACTTGACCTTCTGAAACTCTATCACCTCTTTCTACAATTGGCTTTAAGTTAATTGAAGTACCTTGATTAGTTTTTCTAAATTTAATTAAGTTATAAGAAACTTCATCGGAATCAAAACTTACAAGTTTTTCTTCATCTGTTCTGTCATACTTAATTGTAATTTTATTAGCATCAACGTATTCAACAACTCCTGCTCTTTCAGCATTAATTAAAATACGAGAATCTTTGGCAACTCTACGTTCTAGTCCTGTCCCAACAATTGGTGATTGAGGACGTAATAAAGGTACAGCTTGACGCATCATGTTAGATCCCATCAATGCACGGTTGGCATCATCATGTTCCAAGAAAGGAATTAAAGATGCTGAAATTGATGCAATTTGATTTGGGGCAACATCCATATAATTAATCTCTTCAGGATTAACAACAGGGAAATCTCCTTCTTCACGAGCAATAACTCTATCTAAAACGATAGCTCCATCTTCTTTTAATTCTAAATTAGATTGGGCAATTTTCATACCTTCTTCTTCTTCAGCACTTAAATAGATTGGTTCATCGGTTGCTACAATACCATTGTCAACTTTTCTATAAGGAGTCTCAATGAAACCTAGGTTGTTCACTTTTGCGAAAACAGCAAGTGAAGAAATTAAACCAATATTTGGTCCCTCTGGTGTTTCAATTGGACATAGACGACCGTAGTGTGTATAGTGAACATCACGAACCTCAAATCCTGCTCTTTCTCTCGATAAACCACCTGGTCCAAGAGCCGATAAACGACGCTTATGAGTAATCTCTGCTAATGGATTCGTTTGATCCATAAACTGAGATAACTGGTTCGTACCAAAAAATGAGTTAATTACTGATGATAATGTTTTTGCATTAATTAAATCGATAGGAGTAAACACTTCGTTATCACGTACATTCATACGCTCACGAATTGTTCTTGCCATACGAGCTAAACCAACACCAAACTGACCTGCTAACTGTTCTCCAACAGTTCTTACACGTCTATTCGATAAGTGATCAATATCATCAACTTCTGCTTTAGAGTTGATTAACTCAATTAAATATTTAATAATCGTTATAATATCTAATTTTGTTAATACTTTTTGATCAATTGGTTCATTCAACTGAAGTTTAGTGTTCATTCTAAAACGACCAACTTCACCTAAATTATATCTTTGTTCTGAAAAGAATAACTTATCTATAATACCTCTTGCTGTCTCCTCATCTGGCGGCTCAGCATTACGTAATTGTCTATAGATATGTTCTACTGCTTCTTTTTCAGAATTTGTAGGATCTTTTTGTAATGTATTATGAATAATAGCGTAATCTGCCATATCGTTATCTTCTTTATGAAGTAAAACGGTTTTAGCACCTGCCTCTATTATTTCATCAATATGTTCTTTTTCTAAAATTGTATCACGATCAAAAATAATTTCATTTCTTTCGATTGATACAACTTCTCCAGTATCTTCATCTACAAAATCTTCATGCCAAGTTTTTAAAACTCTAGCAGCCAATTTGCGACCCAATACTTTTTTTAATCCTGCTTTAGAAACTTTCACTTCTTCTGCAAGATCGAAGATTTCTAAAATATCTTTATCTCTTTCAAAACCAATAGCTCTGAATAATGTTGTTACTGGTAATTTTTTCTTTCTATCAATGTAAGCATACATTACTTGATTGATATCGGTAGCAAATTCTATCCAAGATCCTTTAAAAGGAATTACTCTTGCAGAATATAATTTTGTACCATTTGCATGGAAAGATTGTCCAAAGAATACACCAGGAGACCTGTGTAATTGAGAAACTACCACACGCTCAGCACCATTAATTACGAAGGTACCAGAGTTTGTCATGTAAGGAATTGTACCAAGATATACATCTTGAACAATAGTTTCGAAATCTTCATGTTCTGGATCTGTACAATACAATTTTAGACGCGCTTTTAAAGGCACACTGTGCGTAAGACCCCTTTCAATACATTCTTGAATTGAATATCTTGGTGGATCTACAAAGTAGTCTAAAAATTCTAATACAAATTGATTTCTTGTATCTGTAATTGGAAAGTTATCCATGAAGGTTTTGTACAAACCCTCTTCACCTCTTTCTTCTGCCTTTGTTTGAAGTTGGAAAAAATCTTGAAAAGATTTTACCTGAATATCCAAAAAGTCTGGATACTCTTTAATCATTTGAGAAGTAGCGAAGTTGATTCTTTCAGTAGTGTTTTTCGTTGCCAAAAGAGAATATTTTTTTGATTAAAATCTAAATTATAATAAAAAACGAATATATACACAAAATGGTTTAGGCCTAAAAACGTTAGTTCTTAGTACCTAAACCTAAAATTGTTTTCCCGTTTCGAAAATCCGAAATCGGGAGTAATAGCTTACTTAAGCTCTACTTCAGCTCCAGCCTCTTCTAAAGATTTTTTAAGACCTTCAGCCTCATCTTTAGATACACCTTCTTTTACTGCTGCAGGAGCACTATCTACGATACCTTTAGCTTCTTTTAAACCTAAACCAGTTAATTCCTTAACTAATTTTACTACTGCTAATTTAGAACCACCTGCTGCTGTTAATATAACATCAAATTCAGTTTGCTCTTCTACTTCTTCACCTGCTGCTGCTGGACCTGCTACTGCAACTGCTGCTGCTGCTGGCTCAATACCATACTCATCTTTTAAGATAGTAGCTAATTCATTAACTTCTTTTACTGTTAAGTTAACTAATTGCTCTGCGAAATCTTTTAAGTCTGCCATTTTAATTGTTTTTAAAAATTTTAATTTATTATAGTTTATTTGTGCGCGTAATTATTTTTCAGATAATGTTTTGATAATACCTGAAAGTGTCTGACCACCTGATTGTAATGCTGAAATAACATTTTTAGCTGGTGATTGTAATAATCCAATGATATCGCCAATTAATTCTTCTCTAGATTTAATATCTACAAGAGCGTCTAATTGGTCGTCACCGATGTAAACAGATTCTTCTGCAAATGCACCTTTTAATAAAGGTCTATCTTTAGTTTTCTTTCTGAATTCCTTGATTAGTTTTGCTGGAGCATTTGCTGCTTCAGAAATCATCATTGATGTATTACCTTTTAATACTGATGATAAGTCTCCAAAATCTTTATCTGAAGCCTCCATTGCTTTTGCAAGCAAAGTGTTTTTAACAACTGATAACTGAACATTTGCTTTAAAACAAGCTCTACGTAAATTAGTAGTAGTTTTCGCATTTAATCCAGAAATATCTGCTAAATATAATGTATTTGTACCTGCTAATACTGCTGTTAAATCTTGTATTACTTGTGATTTCTCTTCTCTAGTCATGATTATAAGTTTTAACGTATTAAACAGCTTTCACCTCAACAGCAATACTAGGACTCATAGTACTAGACATAAAAACGCTTTTTACATACGTTCCTTTTGCAGTTGTTGGTTTCAATTTAATAATTGTTTGTATTAACTCGTTTGCATTTTCTTCAATTTTCTTAGCATCAAAAGACACTTTTCCAATTGCTGCATGTACGATACCAGTTTTATCAACTTTAAAATCGATTTTACCAGCTTTTACATCTTGAACAGCTTTTGCAACATCCATAGTCACTGTACCTGTTTTTGGATTTGGCATTAAACCTCTAGGACCTAAAATTCTTCCTAAGGGACCTAATTTACCCATAACACTTGGCATCGTGATAATTACATCTACGTCTGTCCATCCTCCTTTAATTTTTTGAAGGTACTCATCTAACCCAACATAATCTGCACCTGCTGCTGTAGCTTCTGCTTCTTTATCTGGAGTTACTAATGCTAATACTTTTACATCTTTTCCTGTTCCGTGAGGTAATGTTACAACTCCACGAACCATTTGATTTGCTTTACGAGGATCAACTCCTAAACGTATAGCTAAATCTACTGATGCATCAAACTTTACATTAGTAATGTCTTTAACTAGCGCTGAAGCTGCTGCTAAATCATAAGATTTAGAGCTATCTACCTTTGCGTAAGCTTCTTTTTGCTTTTTTGTTAATTTTGCCATTTTACTACTTTTTATAAAGTTTATGCTGGTGCATCACCTTTTACTGTTAATCCCATAGAACGTGCTGTACCTGCAATCATACGCATTGCTGAAGAAACTTCAAAGGCATTTAAATCTACCATTTTGTCTTCTGCAATTACTTTAATCTGATCCCAAGTAACTGATGCTACTTTCTTTCTGTTTGGTTCTCCTGAACCTTTTTTAATTTTGGCCGCTTCTAGTAACTGGACTGCTGCAGGAGGAGTTTTTATAAGAAAATCAAATGATTTATCTTTGAAAACAGTAATAACAACAGGTAAAATTTTACCTTGTTTGTCTTGCGTTCTTGCATTAAACTGTTTACAGAACTCCATAATGTTAACACCAGCAGCTCCTAAAGCGGGTCCAACCGGCGGCGATGGATTCGCTGCGCCTCCCCTTACTTGTAACTTAACTACTTTACTAACTTCTTTTGCCATTTTAAAAATGTTTAATGATTTGCTTTAATTTGGAAGCTAAAAACAAATCGGTATAAATATATATATTTGTGTAACAATTATATCTTTTCTACTTGCATATAACTTAATTCTAATGGTGTTTTTCTTCCGAATATTTTCACCATTACTTCAAGTTTACGCTTTTCTTCATTTACTTTTTCAATAGTTCCGTCAAATCCATTAAAAGGACCATCTACAACTTTTACTGTTTCTCCTATGTTAAAAGGAATTGCAATATTTTCATCTTGAATGGAAAGCTCATCGACTTTTCCTAACATTCTATTCACTTCTGACTTTCTCATTGGAACAGGCTCACCACCTTTTGTTTCTCCTAAAAAACCAATAACTCCAGTAATCGCTTTTATTACGTGTGGAACTTCACCTGAAAGATTAGCCTCAACCATAATGTAACCTGGAAAATAGACTCTTTCTCTATTTACCTTCTTACCATCCCTTATTTGAACAACCTTTTCAGTTGGTACAATTACTTGGCTTACATAATCCGATAAACCTACTCTAGAAATTTCTGTTTCTATATAAGCTTTTACTTTATTTTCTTGCCCACCAATGGCTCTTACAACATACCATTTCATTACTGTATCAGCCATAATTTATTTGTTTTTTAAAATAATTTAAAAAAGTTATCTAATCCAGTTTGAAAAACGTAGTCAATACCAGCTACTGCTAGTGCAAACAAAATTGTAAACACAGCTACTGTTACAGTTGTTTTTTGTGCATCCTCTTTAGAAACCCATGTCATATGGTTATTTAACTCCTCAAAAGAATCTTTAATATATTGTATAAATTTCATCTTACATTTATATTTTTTGCACGGGCGGAGAGATTCGAACTCCCGACAGCTGGTTTTGGAGACCAGTGCTCTACCGCTGAACTACGCCCGTTTCTTATTCATTGATAAAGGCATCCCGTTAAAAACGGGACACCCTTATGATTTATTGATCAATAAACTAATAAAAATTTTAGTCTAATAATTCAGTTACCTGACCAGCTCCTACTGTTCTACCACCCTCACGGATTGCAAAACGTAAACCAATATTTAATGCAATTGGTTGGATTAAGTCAACAGTAATTGTTAAGTTATCTCCTGGCATTACCATTTCAACACCATCAGGTAAATTAATTGTACCTGTTACATCTGTAGTTCTTACATAAAACTGTGGACGATAGTTGTTATGGAATGGAGTATGACGACCACCTTCTTCTTTTTTCAAAACATAAACTTCTGCTTTGAATTTAGCGTGTGGTGTTACAGAACCTGGCTTACAGATTACCATACCTCTTTTGATATCTTCTTTTGCAACACCTCTTAACAAGATACCTGCATTATCTCCAGCTTCACCTCTATCTAAGATTTGACGGAACATTTCAATACCAGTTACAGTAGAAGTCATCTTTTCAGCTCCCATACCTATAATGTCAACAACATCACCAGTATTAGCGATACCTGTTTCGATACGACCTGTAGCAACAGTACCACGACCAGTAATTGAGAATACATCCTCAACTGGCATTAAGAAATCTTTATCAATCTCTCTTAAAGGCTCTTCAATCCAAACATCAACAGCCTCCATTAATTCTAAAACTGTATCTACCCATTTTTGCTCACCGTTCAATGCACCTAATGCAGAACCAGCGATTACAGGTCCGTTATCACCATCATATTCATAGAAAGAAAGTAATTCTCTTACTTCCATATCTACCAATTCGATTAGTTCTTCATCATCAACCATATCAACTTTGTTCATGAATACTACCATACGAGGAATACCAACCTGACGTCCTAAAAGGATGTGCTCACGGGTCTGTGGCATTGGTCCATCTGTAGCAGCAACAACTAAAATTGCACCGTCCATTTGAGCAGCACCTGTTACCATATTCTTCACATAATCCGCGTGACCTGGACAGTCA
>LAQA01000020.1:14603-64354 GCA_000981625.1 Flavobacteriaceae bacterium ASP10-09a | reverse complement strand
GCATTATCAATCTGATCAAAAGATTTAGATTCGCAGAAACCTGCATCCGATAATACTTTAGTAATAGCCGCAGTTAAAGTAGTCTTACCGTGATCTACGTGTCCGATAGTACCAATGTTTAAGTGTGGCTTCGAACGGTCAAAATTTGCTTTTGCCATGATTATTGATTTTAATTCTTAGTTTAAATATATTTAGTGTCTAATAATACGTATTAAATGAGCCAGCGATGGGATTTGAACCCACGACCTCATCCCTACCAAGGATGCGCTCTACCAACTGAGCTACACCGGCTTTTGTTGGTAATATTGAGCGAAAGACCGGGTTCGAACCGGCGACATTCAGCTTGGAAGGCTGACGCTCTACCAACTGAGCTACTTTCGCAATATGTAAATTTGTGGGGAGAGCAGGATTCGAACCTGCGAAGACGTAGTCAACGGAGTTACAGTCCGTCCTCGTTGGCCGCTTGAGTATCTCCCCATTTAAATTTACTATGTTAATGAACTTATTTTTTGCTTTTTGAGCCGATGGAGGGACTCGAACCCACGACCTGCTGATTACAAATCAGCTGCTCTAGCCAGCTGAGCTACATCGGCTTTTTGTTGCAAAAAAACAACCCGCTATTTCTAACGGATTGCAAATGTATAAAGTTTTTTTATATTCTAAAACATTTTATAATTATATTTTTACTTTTTTTTTAATTTTTATGAAATCATTGAATCTCGCTGCTTTTCTTTTGACCTTTTCAATTGTCTTTTTAAGTTGTCTACTGCAGAATTAACGCCCTCTTCAAAGGTTTTGGTTTCTCTTTTTACGATTAATTCGCTACCTGGAATATTTATCTTTACTTCTGTTATTTTATTTTCTTTATCACTTTTATTTTGAACTTTTAAAAAAACTTCTGCATCTACTATCTTATCATGGAATTTTACCAATGATTCTACTTTCTTTTCTACAAACTTAATTAAGTCACTGTCTGCATTAAAGTTAACTGATTGTGTGAATACTTTCATAAATCATCCTTTTTTGTTGCTCCTAGGGTGAGCTTGGTTATACACTTTTTTTATTTCGTCAAGACTATTGTGTGTGTAGACTTGAGTTGAAGCTAAAGAGGAATGCCCTAACAATTCTTTAACTGAATTTAAATCTGCCCCTTCATTTAATAAATGAGTAGCAAAAGAATGCCTAAGAATATGTGGGCTTTTTTTTACCTTAGTAGATATGTTACTAAAGTATGAATTTATAATTCTGTAGACAAGGGTTTCATAAATTTTATTTCCTTTTTCTGTAATAAAAAGCACTTCTAATTCCTTTGAAAACTCTTTTTTTAATTCTAAATACTTTTTTAAAGTAGGTATTACAGATTTTAAGAGAGGCACGTAGCGTTCCTTGTTTCTTTTACCTAGAACTTTAATCACCCCATTAGAAAAGCTAACATCAACTTCTTTTATATTAATTAGCTCTGTTCTTCTTATTCCTGTGGAGTAGAATAATTCTACAATTAATTTATTTCTTACTGACGTAAAATCATGTTCTTCATCAATACTATTAATAACTAAATTGATTTCTTTTGAGGAAAAGGGAACTTGTACTTTTTTTGCAACTTTTAAAGCTCTATGCTTAGAGAGTGGATTAATTTTTATCTGTTTTATTTTCTGAAGGAATTTATAAAATGACCTTAGAGAGCTTACTTTTCTATTTATTGTTCTATTTGATATTTTACTATCAACTAAAGAAACAATCCAATTTCGAATTTGAGGATAATGTACAGACAACAATTCTTCTTGATGATATTCTGTTGCTAAGAAATCTCTAAAAGAAACTAAATCAGCCTTATAGGCAGTAACTGTGTGTACAGAATATTTTTTCTCTAAAGACAGATATTCTAAAAATGCATCAATCAAATTTTAATTATTTTATACGTAAATCTACAAAAAAATGCATAAAAAAACTCGTATTGAAAATTCAATACGAGTTTTATATTTTAAAGAATAAGTTATTTCTAACCTACTTCTTCTTGTGTTCTTAATCTTTGTACGTAAGACGCTTTTATTCTTTGAGCTCTATTCGCTACAGATGGCTTTGTAAAGTTTTTTCTGTTACGTAAGTTTCTCATAGTTTTAGTTCTATCAAATTTTCTTTTGTAACGCTTTAAAGCTCTATCTATATTCTCTCCTTCTTTTATAGGTATAATTAACATATGTTGGCACCTCCTTTCATAGTATCTTTATATTTTGAATAGTTTTAAAAACTATTGGTTTATTTTTTGGACTGCAAATGTAATTACAAATTATGAATTGACAATTATGAAAATTAAATTATTTTATAGTTATGAATTTGCGTTAGGAACTGAATACACATCCTTTTTTGTTTTTCGCAAAAGAGATACAGTGGAAAGCTCGACCTTTAAATAGCGTCATAAAAGTTAATACCTTTCAGCTTGCGATTTTCGTGAACTTATGTTGCTGGTTTATACTCCTTTTTATCAATAACAATTTTTGCGATAATTTCTTTTAAGATTTCAGAAGTTCCTCCTCCTATTGGCCCTAATCTACTATCTCTTAATAAACGTGCCATTGGATAATCTTCCATATAACCATACCCACCTAATAACTGAAGTGCGTCATAGATCACTTCATCTGCCATTTTTGTAGACAATAACTTAGACATACTAGCTTCTTTTACAACATATTGTCCGTCATTTAAGCGTTTTGTAATTGAGTAATTATACTCTCTACACATATCTACTTTACTTGCCATTTCTGCAATTTTGTGTCTTAAAGCCTGAAACTTGTCTAAAGATTTACCAAAAGCGATTCTTTCCTGCATATACTTGACTGCGTAATCGACAGCAAATTCTGCTCTTGCATGTGCATTTACTCCCATTATTAAGCGCTCTAAGGCGAAATGCTGCATTATGTAAGGAAAACCTTTTCCTTCCTCTCCCATTAGGTTTTCTAAAGGAATTTCTACATTATCAAAAGCAATCTCACCTGTATCTGATGCATGCCACCCTAATTTATTTAACTTAGTCGCAGAAACTCCTTTTGAATTTCTATCAACTACAAAAATGCTGATTCCTTTATATTTATCTGAAGGGTCTGTTTTGGCTGCAACTATTAAATAATCTGAATACACACCATTTGTAATAAACGTTTTTGATCCATTTAATATATAGGTATCACCTTGTCTAATTGCCGTTGATCTCATGCCTGCAACATCACTACCTCCAAAAGGTTCTGTAATACACATACAACCAATCATATCCCCCTCAACACTTGGTATTAAATATTTTTGTTTTAGAACTTCACTTGCTTCTTCGTTTAAGTGAGTCATTGCTAAATATTCATGCGCCCACATTGCAGCTGCAAATCCACCAGAATTTATTTTTTGTAATTCTTCTAAAAAGATAACTGTATAAAAAAGATCGAGATCCATTCCTCCATACTCTTCTGGAGTTGACAAACCAAAATACCCCATTTCACCGAACTTCTTCCAAATGAAACGCTCTATTGATCCACTTTTCTCCCATTTCTCTATATGAGGAACTACTTCTTTTTGTAAAAATTCTTTAAAACTTGCGCGAAATGCTTCATGTTCTTCAGTAAAATACATACTGTTCATAAGCCAATGAATGTGTTTATTATTTATTTATTTAGCTAACAAATATAAGACTATTCTATCATACAACTTCAAAGGAAAATCGTCGATATTTTTTAATTCTGAAATATCTTGAAGTTCAGCAACTTCATCTCTATAATTAAATATTTTTTTACATAACTCATAATCTATGTATGGGTTTATGAGTAATTCCTTGAATGTAACAGTGTTTACATTTACTTTTTTGATGGCAGGTTTCTCTATAATTTTGAAGATTGACACTACTTTTTCTACAACCTCTTTATCTAAACCCCAAACTTCATTAACTTGACTTTCGAAAGAAAATCCTTGTAATTTAGAACGATACTTAATAATGCGTTCTGAAAATGCGGGCCCAATTCCACTAATTGTTTTAAAGTCCTCTGCTGTTGCTTTGTTAATATCTGTAGTTGAAACCTTGTTCTTCTTATTTTTGTAATGAAATTGGTTCGCTCCTAATAAAGAAAGAACAGGTTTTTGCTGATTTCTTTTTACAACCCAATCAGGAAACTTAAAATACTGAGAAATTTTATCTAATAATGAATCTGAAACTTTAGTTACTTTTTGAAATTCTTTTTTTGAGTTGATGAATTTATTGGTTTTCCTAAATGCTAGTAATCTATCAATCTCTTCTAAAGACATTCCTAACTGCCCCCCTTTATAGTCTGTAATATAATTAGGATTAAAAGGATACATTTTAGGTTTTCTGTTTTCAATTTCAATAGCTTTTAAGCTATCTATTTCATATTGAAAAGCAAGTAACTCTGATTGATCTACATCAGTAATTTTATCCGAAGAAAAAACATCTGTGTAAATAGATATTTGAAGAAGAAGGATTAATAATACTAAAAGAAAAATCCCATTTCTTTGGCTTTTGTTGTACCAGAAATGGGATTTAAATATTTTCATAAAGTATATCTTACATTAACTTTTAATTGCTGAAAGATATTTTTTCATATCGTCTCTTACTTTTGGGAATAAAAGCAATAAACCAATCATGTTTGGGAATACTAATGCTAAAATCATTGCATCCGAGAACTTTATCACCGCATCTAAAGTAGCTGCTGCTCCAATTATAACAAATAAAAGGAATAAAATTTTATAAGTCATATCGGCCGTTTTACCTTTTCCAAAAAGATATTTCCAAGATTGTAAACCATAATAAGACCAAGAAATCATTGAACTAAAAGCAAATAAAACAATTGCAATCGTTAATATATAAGAGAACCCTGGAATCACTGAGTCAAAAGCCATAGATGTTAAATCTACACCACCAATAGAACTTCCATCCGAATTCAACACAACATTACTAAGTCCGTCTCCTCCATACTTAAATACACTTTGCATATTTGAGCCATCAATATTAAAAAAGATGATAACTAAAGCTGTCATTGTACATATTACAACAGTATCTATAAAAGGCTCTAATAAGGCTACAACACCTTCAGAAGCTGGGAATTTAGTTTTTACTGCTGAATGCGCAATTGCTGCAGAACCTGCTCCTGCCTCATTAGAGAAAGCAGCTCTTTGAAAACCAACAATTAAAACACCTACAAAACCACCTAAACCTGCCATAGGGGTAAATGCTCCATTAAATATTAATCCAAAAGCATCACCTATATAATTAAAGTTTGCGAAAATAATGATCAAACAAGCTAAAACGTATATTCCAGCCATAAAAGGAACAATTTTTTCTGTGATTTTAGCAATACGCTTAATACCACCAATAATTACAATACCAACTAAAATTGCTAAAATAAGACCGATAATTAAACCTGAAGCACCACCATCTATATTAAATAATGTTTTTAACTGAACAGCTGCTTGGTTAGATTGAAATGCATTACCTCCTCCAAAAGAAGCTCCAACGCACAATACTGCAAACATTACAGCTAATACTTTACCAAGACCTGCATAGCCATTTTCCTTTAATCCTTTAGATAAATAATACATTGGACCACCATAAACAGTTCCATCTGCATCTACATCTCTATATTTAACACCCAATGTACATTCTACGAACTTTGTAGACATCCCAATAATACCACAAACAATCATCCAAAAGGTTGCTCCAGGACCACCTAAAGCAATTGCCACTGCAACACCGGCAATATTACCTAAACCAACGGTTCCAGAAACTGCTGTTGCTAATGCTTGAAAGTGAGAAACTTCTCCTTCTTTGCTTTCATCTCTGATTGTATCTACAACATCTCCGTCTACAATATTAACTGCAGCACTTTTATCTGCACTATGTTCTTCTATATCGTCATATTTACCCCTTACAGTATTTATTGCTAAACCAAATTTGGTTATTCCTGGAAACTTAAAATAAATTGTAAAAAAAGTAGCTCCTAGAACTAAAAGTAAGACAACAAAAGGAATGTTATATCCCCCAATAGGAACTGATGTTAATACAAATCCTTCCCACCATACTGCTACAGGCATAAAGGCATCATTAATTTTCTCGTCTAATCCTTTATCTTGTGCAAATGTTAAAAATGGAACTGCTAAAAAAAGCAGTGATAGAAGTTTTTTATTCATAATAGGTTTTGATTAGTTTTTATTTTGTGGTTCGCAATATCATAAAAAAATGCTCTTTTAACAAGTTTTCAGCGTTAAAAGTATTTTTATGACAAGGTTTCTTTAAGTTTGACTAAACCTTCTTTAAATGATCTTGGATAAAACTCTAGCACTTTATTTGTTTTTAATAAATCGAAACCTGTTTTTACGGGTCTTTTAGCAGTTTGGTTTAAAGTTGATGTGGAGATGGGTTTAATCAAGCTTTTATCTAAATGAAAAACTGTGGCTATTTGTTGCGCAATTTCAAAAATACTTAGCAATTTATTGGATGAAATGTGATAAATACCTGTTGCTTTTTTATCCATAGAAATTTTACAAGCCAAAGCTAAATCTTCAACATAAGTCGGAGTTCTAAATTGATCGTCTACAATTGTAATTTCTTTTCCTTTAGACAGCATTTCTTTTACCCAAAGAACAATGTTAGACCTTTTCATATCCAACACCTTACCATAAACCAAAATAGTTCTTAGAATAGTAAAATTAATTTTTGATTGTATCAAAACCTCTTCTGACTTTAACTTAGACACCCCATAATAACTTAAAGGATTCGGTTTGTCTGTTTCTTTATAATTACCTTTAATTCCATCAAAAATAAAATCTGTAGAAATATGAATTACATGAGCATTAATCTCTTCAGAAACTTCTGACAACCATTTTACAACAGTTGTGTTTAACAAATCACAAGCTTCCTTTTTATTTTCACAATCATCAACTTGCGTCATTGCAGCTGTATTAATTATAAAATTTGGCTGAATTTCTTTTATGTTTTTTTTTAAAATTATTTCATCAGTAATATCAATAGAGGTATAAGAAAAGTCCTCTCTACCACTTCTGTTTTTTCCTCTTGAGAAAACAAAAACTTGATATTTATGTTTATCCTTCAACAATAAATTTAAAAGAGATTGACCTAATAAACCATTGCTTCCTGTAATTATAACTTTTATCATTTTAAAACAATTCTCTCAGTTTCGTTATTTGCTCTGGCCTCCCTAAAACAATTAAATGAGTATTGGCAACCAATTTAATTGAAGCATCTGGATTTATTACATAATCCTTATCTGGGGTTCTAAACCCTATAACTGTACACCCTGTTTTTTTTCGAAGATCTAAATCTAAAATTGTTTTATTTAAATACATTTTAGGCAATTCATTTACAGCTATTTCTTCTAAATTAGCAGTAGTTTCACCTTCTATTGTTAATCTATCTACAAACTCAATAACATCTGGAGTTACCACTAAAGAAGCCATGTGGTTTCCACCCAACTTGTCTGGCATGATTACATTATCTGCGCCAGCAATCTTTAATTTACTATATGAGCTTTCTTTGGACGCTCTACTAATAATTGTACAATCTTTATTTAATTGTCTAGCGCTTAAAACCACAAATAAGTTATCTGCATCTGAAGGAAGGGCAGTAATTAAATTTCTTGCGTTTTTTATACCCGCTTTAATTAAAATTTCGTCTGTAGTACCATCGCCTTCTACATTTAATATTTCTTCTGCATCTAATTTTTCTGTCAGATTTTTATTTTTTTCAATTACAACATATTCTTTTTGATAGTTTTTAAGTTTGACAATTGCTTGTTTTCCATTTCTACCAAAACCGCAAACAATTGTATGACCTTCTAGTTTTTCGATTGTTTTTTGCACTCTTTTAAGTTTAAGTTGTTTAAATAATTGTCCGCTAATAATATATTCAGTAAAAGATGAAACTGTATAACCAAATATAGAAATACTAGTTAAAATTAAAAAAATTGTAAATATTTTTTCTTCTGGACTTAACGGATGAACTTCACCAAAACCAACTGTGGTTATTGTAATTACCGTCATATACAAAGCGTTTACAAAAGTATCTCCAGACAGAATCATATAACCCGTAACTCCAATTGCTAAAATTGTAAAGAAAAGAAATAGTGTTTTGTATAATTTAGACTTTATAATATTCATATTTTACAAATCAAAAACCGAACTTCTTTTGGTGGAAATCATATCTTTTAAACGTAGTAAAAAAGCCAACGTTAAATACAATCCAAAAGACAAACCCACGGTTACAAAAGTTATATAGATAAAAAAAATACGTACATTTTTTGCACGCATACCTAGTTTATCTGCAAGTCTTGAAAAAACTCCAAAACCATGTCTTTCAAAAAAATGACGAATAGCATGTGTATAATTCATCTAAATATCTTTTAACGCAAGATACTATAATCATCTGATTTGTTACAAACATTTAAATCAAAAATGAATTGGATTGATTAACTTTGCGCTTTTCATCAAAATTCACCATTATTGAAAGACCAAGAATACATAGAAGTTTACGGAGCAAGAGTTCATAATCTTAAAAATATTGATGTAAAAATTCCTCGTGAAAAACTAGTAGTTATAACTGGTTTAAGCGGAAGTGGAAAATCTTCTTTAGCTTTTGATACCATTTATGCTGAAGGGCAAAGACGCTATATAGAGACATTTTCTGCTTATGCTCGTCAATTCTTAGGAGGACTAGAAAGACCCGATGTTGATAAAATTGATGGACTTTCTCCAGTAATTTCTATCGAACAAAAAACAACAAATAAAAGTCCACGTTCTACAGTAGGTACCATCACAGAAATTTATGATTTTTTAAGATTATTGTTTGCTAGAGCTGCAGATGCGTATTCTTACAATACCGATCAAAAAATGGTAAGCTATTCTGATGAACAAATCAGACAACTTATTTTAAAAGATTTTGCCGATAAAAAAATTGCAGTTTTAGCCCCTTTAATCAAGTCGAGGAAAGGACATTATCGTGAACTTTTTGAACAGATCTCTAAACAGGGTTTTTTACGAGTTCGAGTTGATGGAGAGATCAAAGAAATAGAAAAAGGGATGCGTTTAGATCGATATAAAATGCATGATATTGAAGTTGTCATAGATCGCCTTTTGATAAATGAATCTGCAGAAAAACGCTTAGAAGAAACAATAAAAACAGCATTGTATTCGGGTGATAACATAATGATGGTTATTGATATTGATGACAATAATCCACGTTATTTTAGTAGAGAATTAATGTGCCCAACAACAGGTATTGCATATCCAAACCCTGAACCAAACACATTTTCTTTTAATTCGCCAAAAGGTGCATGTAATACTTGTAATGGTCTGGGAATTACAAATGAAATAAATCTTAAAAAAGTAATACCAGATTATACTATTTCTATACAAAATGGAGGAGTTGTTCCTTTAGGGGAACAAAAAAACAGTTGGATCTTTAAACAAATTCAAAATATTGCAGAACGTTATAAATTTAAATTAACAGATGCTATAAAAGACATTCCTAAAGAAGCATTAGAAATTATTTTAAATGGTGGAAATGAATCTTTTGAAATTGAATCTAAAACTGTTGGAATTACCAGAAACTACAAAATTGATTTTGAAGGTATTGTTGCTTTTATAACCAATCAATACAAAAATGCAGAAAGCACCTCTATAAAACGCTGGGCAAAAGGTTTTATGGATGAAGTTTCTTGCTCAAGCTGCGGTGGAAAAAGATTAAAAAAAGAAGCACTTCATTTTAAAATTACAGATAAAAATATCAGTGATTTAGCACAAATGGATATTACAGAATTGGCTTCTTGGTTTGCAACTATAGAGAAGGATTTATCTAAAAAACAACTCATAATTGCTACCGAAATATTAAAAGAAATAAGAACTAGAATTCAGTTTCTATTAGATGTTGGTTTAGATTATTTAACGCTAGACAGAACTTCTAAATCACTTTCTGGTGGAGAAGCTCAAAGAATACGTTTAGCAACTCAGATTGGTTCACAATTGGTTGGAGTTCTCTATATTTTAGACGAACCAAGCATTGGTTTACATCAACGAGATAATCAGAAATTAATAGATTCTTTACTAAAATTACGCGATATTGGTAACTCTGTTTTGGTTGTGGAGCATGACAAAGACATGATTGAGCATGCAGATTTTGTTTTCGATATTGGTCCTGGAGCTGGAAGACATGGAGGAGAAATTGTTAGCGAAGGAACTTTTGAAGATTTAATAAAACACAAAACATTAACTGCTGATTATTTAACTGGTAGAAAAGTAATTGCTGTTCCCAAAAAACGTAGAGAAGGAAATGGAAAGTCCATCAAACTAAAAGGGGCAAATGGCAACAATTTAAAAAATGTTTCTGTTGAGTTTCCTCTAGGTAAAATGATTTGTGTTACAGGAGTTTCTGGAAGTGGAAAATCAACCTTAATAAACGAAACATTATATCCCATTTTAAATGCCCACATATACAGAGGTGTAAAAAAACCAATGCCTTATAAGAAAATTGAAGGGTTAGACCACATAGATAAAGTGATTGCAATCGATCAGTCTCCAATTGGTAGAACTCCAAGATCAAACCCTGCAACCTATACAGGAACTTTTTCTGAAGTTAGAAGCTTATTTGCAAAAACACCAGAAGCTGCAATTCGAGGTTATAAACCTGGTCGATTTTCATTTAATGTAAAAGCAGGACGTTGTGAAACTTGCCAAGGTGGAGGTGTAAGAGTCATAGAAATGAACTTTTTACCTGATGTTCAAGTAGAATGTGAAACCTGTCAAGGAAAACGTTTTAACAGAGAAACTTTAGAAATAAGATATAAAGGAAAATCTATTTCTGATGTCTTAAACATGACGATTGAAGACGCAACAGATTTCTTTGAGATGATCCCAAAAATCCACAGAAAATTAAAAACTATCAAAGATGTTGGACTAGGTTATATAACTTTAGGACAACAATCTACTACACTTTCTGGAGGTGAGGCCCAAAGAATAAAATTAGCTTCAGAATTATCTAAAAGAGACACTGGGAATACGTTTTATATTTTAGATGAACCAACAACAGGTCTTCATTTTGAAGACATTAGAGTATTAATGGAAGTACTTAACAGACTAGCGAATAAAGGAAATACAGTTCTAATTATTGAACACAATTTAGAAGTTGTAAAATTGGCAGATTATATTATTGATGTTGGTCTAGAAGGAGGTAAAAATGGTGGTGAAATTCTATGTACAGGAACACCAGAAGAGGTTGCAAAACATAAGAAAAGTTATACTGCTCAATTTCTTAAAAAAGAACTAATTTAGCAGGCTGCTGTTTTTTATGGCACAAAATCTAAAACAAACTGATTATGACAAATGATGATAGAAAAATAAAAGAGAAACTACAGACAAAAACCTGGAATGAAGTAAAAACAAACGATTCTTGGGCTATTTTTAAAATAATGGCTGAGTTTGTTGAAGGGTACGAAAAACTAAGTAAGATTGGACCTTGTGTCTCTATTTTTGGTTCTGCACGTACAAAACCAGATCATCCATATTACAAATTAGCAGAAGAAGTTGGTTTTAAATTAACTCAAAATGGTTTTGGTGTAATTACTGGTGGTGGACCAGGAATAATGGAAGCAGGTAATAAAGGAGCAAGAAGAGGAAAAGGTCTTTCTGTTGGTTTAAACATTGAACTACCTTTTGAACAACACGATAACCCTTGGGTTGATCCAGGTAAAAGTCTAGATTTCGATTACTTTTTTGTTCGTAAAGTAATGTTCGTAAAATACTCTCAAGGTTTTGTTGTTATGCCTGGAGGCTTTGGAACAATGGATGAACTTTTTGAAGCGATTACATTAATTCAAACAAACAAAATTGGCCGTTTTCCTATTGTTTTAGTGGGTACAAAATTTTGGGGAGGAATTATTGATTGGATTAAAAATACACTTATTGAAGAAGGAAATATCAACGAAGAAGATTTAAACCTTTTTAGATTGGTTGACACTGCTGATGAAGCTGTTGAACATTTTAATAAATTTTACAGCAAATACAAGTTAAAACCAAACTTCTAATATATTTTTTAATTTTAGTTTGTTCAAATTTATTATTCTTACAAACTAAAATTAAAAAAAATGTTTTACAGTACTTAAAGCAAATATATCATACAGGAAATAAATTAAGAACAAATACTAATCGGTTTTCAAAAAGAAATATATTTCTTAAAACGAATCCTTACAAACCCTTAAAATTTGTAAAATTATAATTTGAAAAAATCTCTAAACATATTTATTTTCTGTTTTTTTATATCTCTATTTGCATTTGCACAGCAAAATTCGATCGCTATAAAATCGACTTTAGATATCGATAAAGATGAATTACTAATTCAACAAGAAATTATTTTTCACAATACATCGGATTCAACTCTAACAAATATTTACCTCCATAATTGGGCGAATAGTTTTAAGGATAGAAAAACACCTTTATCTAAAAGATTTATTAAAGATTACAAAAAGAACTTATATTTTTCTGCAAAAAAAGACTTAGGAAGAACTACTATAAAAAATCTTACTGTAAACCATGAGGTCACGAACTTTATGGAAGTAAAAAATAAAGCTGATATTTTAAAGGTTCCTCTTGTAAAACCTCTAAAACCTAATGATAGTGTAAAAATATCTATTGCTTATATTATAAAATTACCAAATGCAAAATTTACTAATTATGGAAAAACTAAGGAAGGTTACCATTTACGTTTTTGGTACATAACACCAGCTGTTTACAATAATGACTGGCAATTAATGAGCAATTTAAATATTGATGATTTATACGAAAGTGGTACAGATTTTACTATTGAAATTAACATCCCAAAAGAATATGTTTTAGAAAGTAATTTATATCAATACAAAACGGAAAATAAAAATGTCACTAGTTACTATCTAGTTGGAAAAAACAAAACTGACATCATTTTAGGAATCAATAAAAGCAAAAAGTTAAAAACTTTTAAAACTAAAAAAACTACAGTTTATACAGATGTATTTAATGACGATGTTGATCGTAAAACAGCCATTGATATTTTAAATAGAGAATTACTTTTTATTGAAAAATATTTAGGAAAATATCCTCACAAAGAAATATATATTGATAAAATTACACAAACCAAGAACCCAGTTTATGGCTTAAATCAATTACCCAATTTTTTACGTCCTTTTTCGGATACTTTTAAATGGGATGTTACTATGTTTAAGGCATTAACAAAAAAATATATAGAAAACACTTTACTGCTAAATAAAAGAAAAGATTATTGGTTTTTAGATGGACTACAAAACTATTTAATGTTAGAATATATAGAAGAGTTTTATCCCAATACAAAATTATTGGGTAATTTATCTGATAAATGGTTTATAAAAAATTTCCATATCTCCAAGCAAGGTTTTAATGATAAATACCCTGTAGTTTATCAATTTATATCAAGAAAATTTTTAGATCAAGCACTTGTAACATCCGCAGATTCTTTATCAAACTTTAATAGAAAAATTGCAAATAAATATAAAGCAGGATTAGGTTTTAGGTATTTAAAAGGGTTTTTAGGTGACAGTATATTAAACAGTAGTATTAAAGAATTTTATCAAAAAAATGAAACAAAAATAATTTCTAGTTCAGAATTTCAAAAGATTTTATCATCAAAAACTGATAAAGACATCGATTGGTTTTTTAATGATTACATCAAAACAAACAAAAAAATCGACTATACAATAGATCATGTAAACGTAAAAGAAGATAGTTTAGAAATCACCATTAAAAATAAAAGAAACATTACCACCCCTGTTTTATTATATGGTTTAAAAGACAAAGAAATTAAGTATAAGAAATGGTTTACAAATATTGAAACTTCTAAGACTGTTACGATACCAAAAAAAGATTTTAATAAGGTTTCTTTAAATTACGAAAATATTTATCCTGAGTTAAATACTCTAGACAATTGGAAGAGTTTAGAAAATAAAATTTTTAATAAACCTTTAAAATTGACTTTAATAAAAGACATACAAGATCCATATTATACTCAAGTTTTTTATCAACCAGAAGTAAATTATAATTTTTATAATGGTCTTGTCTTAGGGGTAAAACTCCACAACAGACCTTTAATAAAAAGAAACCTAGAGTTTAAACTCGCACCTTCTTATGCAATAAAAAGTAGTTCATTAATTGGTAGTTTTTCTGTTTTATATAATCAATATTTAGAAAAAACTAATATCTACAAAATTATGTACGGCGTTTTTGGACAAACCTTAGATTATGCTCCAAACTTATCTTACACTTCCTTTGTACCTTTTGCGAATATTATTTTTAAGAGAAAGTCTTTAAGAGATGCAACTTCAGAATCTATAAGAGCCAAATTAGTTCATATTGACAAAGAAATAGCTGCTACAGACATTAGAACGGATCAAGATAAATACAATGTTTTTAGTATCAGTTACAATTATATAAATCCTGATATTATAAAAGAATTTAGATATAACTTTAGTTTAGAAGTTGCTGAAAAATTCTCTAAAGCTGGAGTTGACTTAAGGTATAGGTCTTTATCTACTTCGGATACACAATTAGATTTTAGGTTTTTTGCAGGTGCTTTTTTAAATAATAAAACTGAAGGAGATTATTTTAGTTTTGGATTGGATAGAGCGAATGATTATTTATTTCAACTTAATTACTTTGGTAGATCAGAAGATACCGGTTTTTTTAGTCAACAATATATCACTGCTGAAGGAGGGTTTAAATCTGTATTACCAACAAGATTCGCAAATCAATATATGTTCGCATTCAATTCTAGTTTTGGTTTATGGAAATGGATGGAATTTTACAATGACGTTGCTTTTTTAAAAAATAAAAATAATCCTATTTATTTTGGATATAATAATGGAATTCGCTTTAACTTTGTTCATAATATACTAGAAGTGTATTTTCCTTTATACTCAAATAACGGATGGGAAATATCTCAAAAAGGATATCCTCAAAAAATTAGATTTACTTTAACTGGAAATATAAATTCAATTTATAATTTCTTTAGAAGAGGATTTTTATAAAAATCAAATAAAATCAAATATTTTGTATAATCTTTAACAAAATAGTTTTTTTACACACTTTCTTTAACATATTCTCAGGTAAATAAGATATTTTTAAATATCAATTAAAAAAACTATCTTTGCACCAGTCTAAAACCTTATAAAAATGCTGCAAGAAACGATTCCTTTAAATACTCAAGAAATTACATTTAATGATTTTAAAAGAGAAGTTTTAAATGACTATAGAATTGCAAAAGTTAGTAGAGAGTGTAGTTTATTAGGTAGAAGAGAAGTGTTAACTGGTAAAGCTAAGTTTGGAATTTTTGGTGACGGAAAAGAAGTACCTCAGTTGGCGATGGCAAAAGCTTTTAAACTTGGTGATTTTAGATCGGGTTACTATAGAGATCAAACTTTTATGATGGCTATTGGTGAGTTAACTCCCCAACAATTTTTTTCTGCTCTGTATGCACATCCAGATATCAAAGCAGATCCAATGTCTGCAGGAAGACAGATGGGTGGCCATTTTGCAACACACAGTTTACATGAAGATGGAAATTGGAAAAACTTAACTGAGCAATATAATTCTAGCTCAGACATTTCTCCTACTGCTGGTCAAATGCCCCGTCTATTAGGTTTAGCACAAGCTTCTAAAATTTATAGAAACGAAAAAAGTGTACAACATAAATCTAATTTTTCTATTAATGGAAATGAAGTTGCTTGGGGTACAATTGGAAACGCAAGTACAAGTGAAGGTTTATTTTTTGAAACCATAAATGCAGCAGGAGTTTTACAAGTTCCAATGGTAATGAGTGTTTGGGATGATGAATATGGAATTTCAGTACACGCTAAACATCAAACAACAAAAGAAAGTATTTCTGAAATTTTAAAAGGATTTCAAAGAGATAATGAAAAAGACGGTTATGAAATTTTTGTTCTAAATGGCTGGGATTACGTTCAGTTAGTTGATATATATCAAAAAGCAGCAAAAATTGCAAGAGAAGAACATGTACCTGTTTTAATTCACGTAAAAGAATTAACGCAACCACAAGGTCATTCTACTTCTGGTTCTCACGAAAGATATAAAGACAAAGAAAGACTACAATGGGAAATTGACTTTGATTGTATTACCAAAATGCGAAAATGGATTTTAGAATTTCAACTAGAAACAGAAACTGGCGATATTTTACGATTTGTAGATACTGAAGAAGAGTTAATTACAATTGAAAAAGAAGCAAAAAAAGAAGTTACAAGCGCAAAAAGAAATGCCTGGAATGCTTATCAAAATGATATAAAAGCAGAACTTTCTAATGCTGCAGAAATATTAGAAAACATTGCAAATAAAAGTGAAAATGGTACTTTTATACATAAATATAAAAAAGACTTATTAGCAGTAGCTGAACCTTCTAGAAAAGATATTCTATCAACTTTAAGAAAATGTTTGCGCTATTTAAAGGATGAGCATTTTGCAGAAAAAATCGTACTACAAAATTTTATAAAATCATCTCTTAATGATGCTTATCAAAAATACTCCACACATTTAACTAGTGAAACTGATTTAGGCGCATTAAATATAGAAGAAAAGAAACCAATATATTCTCAAGAGAAAAAATTGGTTGATGCTAGAATTATAATGAGAGATAATTTTGATGCAATTCTAAAAAAACATGATGATGTTGTAATTTTTGGTGAAGATGCTGGTTTTATTGGTGACGTAAATCAAGGTCTAGAAGGTCTTCAAGAAAAGTATGGAGATATCAGAGTTTCAGACACTGGTATTAGAGAAGCTACCATTATAGGCCAAGGAATAGGACTCGCAATGAGAGGTTTAAGACCTATTGCTGAAATTCAGTATTTAGACTACTTGTTGTATGCACTTCAAATATTAAGTGATGATTTAGCTACACTACGCTACAGGACTTTTGGTAAACAAAAAGCACCTTTAATCATAAGAACTAGAGGACATCGATTAGAAGGAATTTGGCACGCTGGTTCACCTATGGCTGGAATTATAAATAATTTAAGAGGAATTCATGTTTTGGTTCCCAGAAATATGACAAAAGCTGCTGGATTTTATAATACCTTGTTAGAAGGAGATGATCCTGCTTTGGTTATAGAATGTTTAAATGGATATCGTTTAAAAGAAGAATTACCTATAAATTTAGGTGACTTTAAAATTCCTATCGGAGTTGTAGAAACAATTAAAGACGGAACAGATATTACTGTTGTTTCTTATGGGTCTACTTTACGCGTTGTAGAAGAAGCTGCAAAAGATTTAAATCAGGTTGGTATTGATATTGAAATTATTGATGCACAAACTTTATTACCTTTTGATTTAAACCATGATTGTGTAAAAAGTTTAGCAAAAACTAACAAACTATTAGTTGTTGATGAAGATGTGCCTGGAGGAGCTTCTGCTTATCTTTTACAAGAAATTTTAGAAAATCAAAACGGATATCAACATCTAGACAGTAAACCTTCAACATTAACCGCTAAAGATCATAGAACTGCTTATGGTACAGATGGGGATTATTTTTCTAAACCATCTGCTGAAGATATTTTTGAAAAAATATATGACATTATGCATGAAGAAAATCCTGCTAAATTTAAGAGTTTGTATTAATCTAAAGTCTTTAACAAAGTATAAAAAGCTCAAACAATATGTTTGAGCTTTTTATATTTACATTACAATCTACAAGTTTAATAATATCTTTTTATTATTTTAGAAGCATGAAATAAAAAAAACTCATGAAAAAACTACTACTCTTTTCAATAATTTTATTATTTACAACCACTAATGAAGTAAAAGCACAAAGAAAAAAATCGAAAAATAAAAATACAGAACAGACAGCAGTAGTTCCTAAAAAAAGTAAAACTCCAAAATACTCAGATTTTGTAACTTCAAAAACAAAAACGGATGAAGGGCTTTTTAAAGTTCATGAAACCAATGATGAATTTATATATGAAATTCCTAAATTATTTTTAGGAAAGGAAATGTTATTAGTTACAAGACTCAAAGAACTTCCTGCAGGACTTGGAGGTGGATATGTAAATGCAGGCTCAAAAATTAATACGCAAGTTATTGTTTGGGAGCAATTTAAAAACAAAATACTATTAAAAGTAAAATCATACAATGCAGTTGCAAACGATTCTTTGCCAATTTATAAATCTGTAGTCGCGAATAACTTAGAACCAATAATTTATGCTTTTGATATTAAAACTCAAAACATAGACTCTACAGCTATTTTAGTTGATGTAACAAAATTATTTTCTACGGATGTAAAAGCAATTACAGCATTCCCTGCAAGTTTCAGAAAACGATATAAAGTAAAAAAGTTAGATGCTTCTAGAAGTTTTATAAATAACATAAAAAGCTACCCCAAAAACATAGAGGTAGTTCAAGACTTTACCTTTGATGCAGATGCACCACCAAGTAATTCTAAAACAAATACGATTACTTTACGCGTAAATCAATCTATGATTTTATTACCAGAAAATAAAATGATGCCTAGAATTTACGACAAAAGAGTGGGGTATTTTTCTATGGGAAATGTAGATTATAGCTCTGAAGCTTTAAAAGCAGATAACAAAAGATATATTAAACGTTGGCGATTAGAACCTAAAGACATCAATGCATACAATCGTGGAGAATTGGTTGAACCGATAAAACCAATTGTGTATTATTTAGACCCTGCAACTCCTCATAAATTAAAAAAATTCATCAAACAAGGTGTAGATGATTGGCAAAAAGTTTTTGAAACTGCTGGTTTTAAAAATGCTATTATGGCAAAATACCCTCCAACAAAAGAAGAAGATCCAGAATTTAGTATGGAAGATGCTCGTTATTCATCAATAAGATATGTTGCAAGTACAACCAGAAACGCAACTGGACCAAGTGTTTCTGACCCAAGAACTGGAGAAATAATTGAGAGCGATATTATTTGGTATCACAATCATTTACGATCATACAGAAACAGGTATTTACTAGAAACCGGAGCAGCAAATCCATCTGCTAGAACACTAGAAACTCCTGCAGAGGAAATTGGAGAAATGATGCGAATGGTCATTTCTCATGAAGTTGGTCATGCATTAGGTTTACCTCACAACATGGCTGCAAGTTATGCGTATGACGTAGATTCTTTACGATCTGGAAAATTTACTCAGAAATTTGGAATTGCAGCTACCATTATGGATTATGCGCGATTCAATTATATTGCACAACCAGGTGATGAAAATATACGATTTATAAGACAATTAGGTCCTTATGACCATTATTCAATTAACTGGGGGTATCGTAAAATTCCAAATATAGAATCTCCAGAACAAGAAGTAAAAATTTTAGATAAATGGATTGACAGCAAAGCAGATAATCCAATATACAGATTTGGAAATCAAAGATTTGATCCTTCTGCTCAAACTGAAGGAATCGGAAATGATCAAGTAAAAGCCTCTACTTACGGAATAAAAAATCTGAAAATTGTTGCTAAAAACTTACCAAGCTGGACATCTAGTCAAACGAATAACTATGAAGATTTGGCAGAATTATATAGAGAACTCTTAAGTGTTTGGAGCAGATATATAGGTCATGTAACAGGTAATATTGGTGGTGTATATGAGTTTAATAAAAAACCAAATCAAACCGGTAATATTTATATTCCTGTAACGAAAGAAAACCAAAAGGAGTCTTTAATTTGGTTGCAAAAAAATGCATTTAAAACTCAAACTTGGTTATTAGATAAAAATATTTTAGCCAACTTTAAAGAAAGTGGGTATACTGACTTAATGTTGCGTTTGCAAAATAGACAATTGTACTCGTTACTAAATGCAAATAGATTAAAGAGAATGATAGATGCTGAAGTTATTCAAGATGATTTTTATGCTATCTCTGATATGATAAGAGATTTAAGAACTGGTCTTTTTTACGAAGCAAATTATTTAAAAAATGTAGACGTTTTTAGACGTAATTTACAGAAGTCTTTTATTGATAGATTAGCCGTTTTATTTAACAGTAAAGAAACTAAAAACACTGATATTAATTCTATAATTAGAGGTGAATTAGAAATAATGAACTTTCAATTAACGATTGCTAAAGGTAGGCGTATAAACAGAATTACAAAATATCATTATAGAGATTGTTTAGCTAAAATTAAAGAAATATTATATCCTAAAAATTAATTAATTTCTCAATAAATTATTACCTATTGCACATTCTAAACAGCGTTTCTTTGCACAATAGGCGTTTTTAAGTTCTAATAAAGCTTGACTTTCTAAAGCTGTTTTTGATCTAATTTTTAGATCAGAAAAATTAGAAATAATACTATTTTTTTCTGGTGAAATTTGCCTAATTAATTGCATAATTTCTTCCTCTTCAACCTCTCCTCGACTCTTTAAAAAGACAAATTTTAATGGAATAATTGTGTTGATTAATAGTAAATCTATAAATGATTTAGATATTTTTTTTTGAGATTTTTTTGATACACTTTCAAAAGTAAAATGTGTTGTCCAAAAATCTTGAATTGCAAAAGAAAACAGTTTATAAAACTCTTCTTTTTTGTTAATACTCATTAATTTTGAGAATAAGTTTTGATGCGTAAAAAATAAAGATGCTAATTGTGCAATTCTTATTGTTGGAAAATTATGAGGACGCATTCTAAAAAACTGAAACTGTTCGTTGGCAATTGGCTCAAGATTGTATTTGTGCTTCAAATATTCATATTCTTTTTTTAGTTGCCGATAATAACTTACTTCTGGTTCTTTCTCCAAAAAACTTGCTTGTCCAAAAAACAAAGCTGTTAATTTTTGCTCATCGTAACAAACCTTTCTAACAATAGAGAAATCAATAGATTTGGCAAGTTGTAAAAAGGAATCTCCATTAACCTTTAATCCAAAATTCTTAGCTATTAACTGAAATAAAACAGCTTCAAAGTCATAATTTGTTTGCTGTAATAATTCTTTAATAAAAATTGCTTTTTGTTCTAGCCTTTCAAAATACAAACGCTCTAACCAGTTATCAATTAAAAATGTATCCGTATTTTTAATTTGATTTTCACAAAGAATCCAATTTTGTTTACGGTCAATAAGATTTTTATAGTTTAACAACAATTTCTCATCAGCGAAATTTTTTAATACTAAAGTTGGTAAAGGTTTATTGTTTTTCGTAAAAACAACGGAATCATGCTCCCATACAACATGTAAAATCACTGCATCAAAATTAACGTCTTCTTCATGTTTGTGTAAATACCAATCTGAAGATTTTATATGCATTTCAACATTGCCAGCCCAAAGCTGATTGCCAATATTTACTTGAGAATTTAAAAAATCAGGTCCTGAATTTTTATTATGAATACCTGACTTTAAAATAGTTATTTTTTGGTTTTCAGTTGTACATAAATCTCTTTTAGAAAACAGTTTATACTGCCAGAGATAGTACAAAAATTCTTCTTTCATCTTTTTTTGCTTCAATCTACAAAAAAATTTATTCCCTCATAAGTTTTACTAATAGAATCAGAAAAGTTTGTTTTAATTATTAAACTATTTTTGTAATCTAAATTAAAAGAATGAACACAATAGAAAGTTTAAAATGGCGGTATGCTGTTAAAAAATTTGACGCTAATAAATCCCTCACAAAAGAACAAGTAAGCACCTTAAAAAATGCATTTAATTTAACGGCAACTTCTTACGGTTTACAACCATTAAAATTAGTTGTTATCGAAAACAAAGCGATTCAAAAAGAATTGGTTTCGCATTCTTGGAATCAACCTCAAGTGTTAGATGCTTCTCACCTTTTAGTAATTTGTGTTCCAAAAAAATACACAAGTGAAGAGGTTACGAAGTATTTTAATTTAGTCCAAAAAATTAGAAATACTCCAGATGCAATTAACAATCCATTTAAAGATTTTTTAACTGCTGAAATTGAGAAGAAGACACAAGAAGAATTATTTCTTTGGAACAAAAACCAAGCTTATATTGCTATAGGCAACTTACTAACAGTGTGTGCTCTAGAAAAAATAGATTCTTGTCCTATGGAAGGATTTATTTCAGAAAAATATAACGAAGTTTTAAAATTAGAAGCACATAATTTAACGGCAACTTTAGTTTTACCTGTTGGATTTAGAGCTAATGACGACTATATGAAAGATTTAAAAAAAGTACGCAAAAATATCGATGATGTAATTATAGAAATCAATTAATCATCAACTAAAATTTAATGAGCCTTCTTTTAAAAGAAGGCTTTTTTTTGGTCTATAAAAACTGTACTTTTGAAGAACTAATTTTAAGAAAATCATCATGAATCAAGATATAAGAAACCAAGAGCCAAAATCAGTTTGGAATCATTTTGCAGATTTAAATGCTGTACCTCGTCCTTCAAAAAAAGAAGAAAGAGTCATCCAATTTATGGTTGATTTTGGAAATAACTTAAACCTTGAGACTTTTGTTGATAAAGTTGGTAATGTATTCATTAAAAAACCGGCAACTTCTGGAATGGAAAACAGGAAAACAGTTGTAATGCAAGGCCATATAGATATGGTTCACCAAAAAAATTCAGATACTATTTTTAACTTTGATGAAGAAGGAATTAAAATGTATGTTGATGGAGATTGGATAAAAGCAAAAGGCACAACTTTAGGAGCAGATAACGGTTTAGGAGTTGCTGCAATCATGGCTATTTTGTCATCTTCAGAAATTTCACATCCCGCAATTGAAGCTTTATTTACAATTGACGAAGAAACCGGAATGACTGGAGCAATGGGCTTAGAAGGTGGTGTTTTAGAAGGAGAGATCTTGCTAAATTTAGATACAGAAGAAGATGATGAGATCGGAATTGGTTGTGCAGGTGGTGTAGATGTTACAGCAAAAAGAAAATATGCAGAAGAAGATATCCCAGATAATACAACAGCTTTCTCAATAACTGTAAAAGGTTTAAATGGAGGGCATTCAGGAATGGATATAATTAAAGGTTTAGGAAATGCAAATAAAATTATGAATCGGATTTTATTTGATGGTTTTGCTAATTTTGGTTTACGAATTTCTGAAATTAATGGCGGTAGTTTACGAAATGCTATTCCTAGAGAAAGTTTTGCAACAGTGGTTGTAGACACTATTTCTAAAGAACCTTTTTTGTTTGAAACCGAACAACTTGTTAACAATATTAAAGATGAGTTTTCAACACTAGAAAAAAACCTATCCATCGAAATACAAGAAATTACATTAACTAAAAAGGTAATGGAATTAGGAGTTCAAGAAGGGTTTACAAAAGCAGTTTACGCTGGTTTAAATGGAGTTTACAGAATGAGTACTGATGTTGATGGTTTGGTAGAAACATCTAATAATATTGCACGAATCATTGTAAAAGATGGTGCTATAAAAATTGGTTGCTTAACGCGTTCTTCATCAGAAACTAATAAGTGGGACTTAGCAAATTCTTTAAGATCTTGCTTTGAATTAGCTGGTTTTGAAGTTGATTTTTCTGGTAATTATCCTGGTTGGTTGCCAAACGTTCATTCAGAAATTTTAAAAATAATTTCCGATATTTATAAAGATCTATTTAAAGAAAACCCAAATGTAGCTGCTTGTCATGCAGGATTAGAATGTGGAATCTTAGGGCAGAATTACCCAGATATGGATATGATTTCTTTTGGACCAAATATCAAAGGTGCACATTCTCCAGACGAAAGAGCTCAAATTTCATCAACCCAAAAATTTTGGAAATTTTTACTAGAAGTTCTTAAAAACACTCCAGAAAAAACAACATAAACCACAACAAAGAGATTACTAAAAGAGGCAATAGTTTTATCATTTAAAATTGTTTAAAAACATCAATAAAAAAGATTCAACATATTGTTTATCAGGTGTTTGATTAATTATTTTTCTTGTTAATATCTTTAACTTTTATAAAAGAGAATAAATTGTAATTTTACTCTTTAAACACATACATTTTTTAATGGGAAAAATAATTGCAATAGCAAATCAAAAAGGTGGTGTAGGTAAAACTACAACAAGTATAAATTTAGCTGCTTCTTTAGGCGTTTTAGAAAAAAAAGTACTGCTAATTGATGCTGATCCTCAAGCAAATGCGTCTTCTGGTTTAGGAGTTGATGTGGATTCTGTAGAATTTGGAACTTATCAGGTTTTAGAACATACAATTTCTGCAAAAGAAACTATTGTAAAAACAACTTCTCCAAATGTAGATATTATTCCTGCTCACATTGATTTGGTTGCCATAGAAATAGAGTTGGTAGACAAGCAAGATCGAGAATATATGCTCAAAAAAGCTCTGGCAGAAATTAAAGATGATTACGATTATATTATCATAGACTGCGCACCATCTTTAGGCTTAATTACATTAAATTCTTTGGTTGCTGCAGATTCTGTAATTATTCCTATTCAATGTGAATACTTCGCTTTAGAAGGATTAGGAAAACTATTAAATACAATAAAAAGTATACAAAATATTCATAATGCTGATTTAGATATTGAAGGCCTATTACTAACGATGTTTGATTCACGTTTACGTTTATCAAATCAAGTTGTAGATGAAGTTAGAAAACATTTTTCTAGCATGGTTTTTGATACAATTATTAGAAGAAATACACGTTTAGGTGAAGCACCAAGTTATGGAGAGAGTATTATTGCTTATGATGCCACAAGTAAAGGAGCTGTAAATTATCTAAATTTAGCACAAGAATTAATAAAAAAGCATTCGTAAATGGCAAAAGCAACCAAGAAACAGGCTTTAGGAAGAGGACTATCTGCCCTATTACAAGAAACACCAAACATTAATTCCGCATCGGATAAAAATGCAGATAAAGTTGTAGGTAGTATTATAGAAATTGAACTTGAGTTAATTGATGTAAATCCCTTTCAGCCAAGAACTTATTTTGATGAGGAAGCTTTAAGAGAACTTGCAAATTCTATTAAAGAGTTAGGTGTAATTCAACCAATTACAGTAAGAAAATTAGAAGGAAATAAATTTCAGTTAGTTTCTGGTGAACGAAGATTTAGAGCATCAAAATTAATAGGAAGTAAAACAATACCCGCATACATAAGGCTTGCCAACGACCAGGAAATGCTGGAAATGGCTTTGGTTGAAAACATTCAGCGTAAAAATTTAGATCCGATTGAAGTAGCACTTTCTTATCAACGTTTAATTGATGAGATTCAGTTAACCCAAGAAGAATTAAGTACAAGGGTTGGTAAAAAACGTTCTACTGTAACAAACTATTTGCGTTTGTTAAAATTAGACCCTATTTTACAAACAGGAATGAGAGACGGTTTTATTTCTATGGGGCACGGACGTGCTATGATTAATGTTGAAAACACAGATGATCAATTAGCAATTTATGAAAAAATTATACGTGAAAAATTATCTGTAAGACAAACAGAAGATTTAGTTAAAAGCTTAAAATCTGGCACCATTGCAAAGCCTAAAAAGAAACCAACGCCTGTTTACATAAAAAACAGTTTAAAAGATATTAGTGAATATTTTGGTCACAAAATAGACATTACTGTTAGTAATAATGGTAAGGGAAAAATTTCAATTCCCTTTCATTCTGAAGAAGATTTCAACCGCATAAAAAACTTATTAAAATAAGTGTTTTTAAAAAAAATCATATTAGTTCTATTTATCGCATTCTTTTCTGCGAATCTTTTTGCGCAAAAAGATGCTACGAACGTAAAAGCCAAAAACACAAAAGAAAAAAGAAAAATACAAGAAGCACAAGGAGTTTACAATCCATTGTCACCTTCTAAGGCAGCTTTTTATTCCGCAATTTTTCCAGGTATGGGGCAAATTTACAACAAGAAATATTGGAAAGCTCCAATTATATGGGGTGCTTTAGCAGTACCAACTTATTATTACCAAATAAATAACAGTGATTACAAACGGTATAGAAGGGCATACAAATTAAGGAAAAATGGTTTGCAAGACGAATTCACTTTAGATGACGGATCTACATCAGTTTCATTAGAAACATTAGAAACAGCACAAAAACAACTTAGAGAAAATAGAGATATGTCTTTATTGACTGGGGTAATTATATACATATTACAAATTGTTGAAGCAAGTGTAAATGCACATTTACTTCAATTTAATACCGATGATAACTTATCATTTAAACCAGTACTAATAATGGATCCAATTAGAATAGAAACACCAACTGTTGGATTGACAATTAAATATAATTTTTAAAATGAAAATTGCACTTTTAGGTTATGGAAGAATGGGGAAAGAGATTGAAAAAATTGCAATCTCAAGAGGTCATGAAATAGTCATTAGAAAAGGTGTTGATAATAAAATTGATATTACACTAGCTGATGTAGCTATCGATTTTAGTGTTCCTACTTCAGCTTTTAATAATATTACAAACTGTTTAAACAATAATGTGCCTGTTATATCTGGTACTACTGGTTGGTTAGATAAGTATGACGATGTACTTGCTTTGTGTAAAGAAAAAAAAGGTGCTTTTATTTATGCTTCAAATTATAGTTTAGGCGTAAATATCTTTTTTGAACTCAATAAACAATTGGCAAAAATGATGAAAACTGTAGAAGGTTATAATATTTCTATGGAAGAAATTCATCATGCAGAAAAATTAGACGCCCCGAGTGGAACAGCAATTACTTTGGCTGAAGGAATTATAGAAAATACCTCTAAAAATAATTGGGAATTAGGAGGAGAAGCGTCAGAGGATACGATTGCGATTGCTGCCAAAAGAATATCTAAAGTTCCTGGAACACACACTATTTTGTATAACTCTGAAGTAGATACTATAAAAATTAAACACACTGCTCATAGCAGAAAAGGATTTGCATTAGGTGCTGTTATTGCTGCTGAATGGATTTATGATAAAACAGGAGTTTTTTCTATGAAAGATGTGTTAAACATCTGTTAAAAACTGTAACATTTTACCTATTTTGCGCCTTATAAAACAATCGAATTTCATCCTTTTTAAAGGAACATAAAAATATTATTATGACATTTACACAGTGGTTTCTATTTTTTTTAGTTGTACAAGTAATTCATTTTTTAGGAACTTGGAAACTCTATGTAAAGGCAGGTAGAAAGGCTTGGGAAGCTGCTATTCCTATTTATAATGGGATTGTATTAATGCAAATTATCAATCGCCCAAAGTGGTGGGTAATTTTATTATTTATCCCTATCGTAAACTTGTTAATGTTTCCTGTTATTTGGATAGAAACCATTCGAACTTTTGGTTTTTATAAAAAATTAGATTCACTTTTAGTACTTATAACATTAGGGTTCTATACTTTTTACATTAATTATGCAACAGATGCAAAATACAAGGCTGATAGAAGTATCAAACCACGTTCTGAATTCGGCGAATGGGTTAGCTCTATTGCATTTGCAATTATTGCCGCAACTTTGGTGCATACTTATTTTATGCAGCCATTTACCATACCAACATCCTCTTTAGAAAAGTCCTTATTAGTTGGTGATTACCTTTTTGTAAGTAAGTTTCATTATGGAGCTAGAGTTCCATCAACTGTAATTTCGGCACCTATGGTTCATGATTCTTTACCTTTTACAGGCACAGCATCTTATCTTAAAAAACCACAATTACCTTATACACGTTTACCTGGTTTACAAAAAATTAAAAATAATGATATTGTTTGTTTTAATTGGCCTGCAGATTCTTTGGCAACTATGTGGGGAGATTATTCTGGTAAATTCACATACAAACCTGTTGATAAAAAAACAAATTATGTAAAACGTTCGGTTGGTATTGCTGGTGATTCTTTAGAAATGAGAAATGGTTATTTCTATATCAATGGGAAAAAGAACGAGTTACCTTACAGGGCTAAACTACAATTTTATTATACGTTTGAATGTAAACAACCGATCAGTCAAAGCACATATCCAATATTTTTATTGAGCAAAGAAAGAACAAGAGTATACAAAATTTTATCAGAATATTGGAACAATGATAAAGTTCAGGACGCGATTAAAAAAAATGGAAGCTTATCCAAAATTGGAGAAGATTCTTTATACACAGAAGTAGCTGGAGGTGTAAATCCACAATTTGCTAAAAGATTAAAAATGATTAATGTTGACAATAAAATAAACATTAATTTAACTGAAGAAGAAGTTATTAGACTAGAAAAACACCCACTTACAGTTTCTGTGAAAAAGATAAATCATGGTGCAGACAATGCTATTTTTCCTCATGTAAAAGAATTTGGTTGGAGTCAAGATAATTTTGGACCCATTTATATTCCTAAAAAAGGAGCTACTGTAAAGTTAGACTCAGAATCACTTCCTTTTTATAAACAAATCATCAAAAATTATGAATACAATGATTTGGTTATTAATGGTGATGATATTTTTATCAATGGAAAAAAAGCAGAATCTTATACGTTTAAACAAGACTACTTTTATTTAATTGGAGATAATAGACACAACTCTTTGGATGCACGTTATTGGGGTTATGTTCCTTTTGATCATGTATTAGGAAAACCAGTTATGATTTGGTTTAGTTGGGACGCAAATGCACCTAGTTTTACTGCTAAATTAAAATCAATAAGATGGGATAGAATGTTTACGACAGTTCACGGAGAAGGAGAGCCTGTTTCTTATCGATATTTTGTTTTTGCTTTAATTGCGCTTTATATTGTTTATAGTTTTTATAAAGGAAATAAAAAGAAAGTTTAAAATACGAATATAAAAAGCTGAACTTTTTTAATAAATTCGCTAAGATTTTAGTGTACACTATTGATGACTGTAAATGAATACTGAGACTAAAACTGCCACTAATATTATGTCATTATTTATTCCAACATACTTCTCACCTATTTCTCAATATTCAGAAATTATAAAATCTGGTGAAATTATTTTTGAAATGAATGATAATTTTCAAAAACAAAGCTATAGAAACCGATGTTACATTTACAATTCTAGTGGTAAACAATTATTAAGTATTCCTGTAAAACATCAAATTAAAGATGGACGAAAAGAAACAAAAGATACTTTAGTAGAAAATGATTTTCCTTGGCAGGATCATCATTTTAAGTCTTTAAAAATAGCGTATAGAACCTCTCCCTTTTTTGATCTATTTGAAGATGACATTGCTCCTATTTTTGAAAAAAAATACAAATACCTTCAGGATGTTAATATTGATACTTTTTTATTTATTGAAGATGCTTTACAATTAAATGCACACTTTTCTAAAACTAAAAAGTATGAAGTTGAAACTACTGAAAATGATTTTAGATTGTTTGCAGAAAAAAAACATCAACCAAAAAAAATGGTAGAAAGGTACATACAAATGTTTGATGATGAACATGGATTTATACCTAATCTTTCCATTCTAGATCTACTATTTATGGAAGGACCGAATGCGATTAGTTATTTATAAAATAATTCTATTATTTTTATTAAAACCTTTTTAAATCTAAAAAACTCCAAAAAACTAAGTTTCTATATGCAAAAATTAAAAGAGTTTCTAAATAGTATTAAAGATGTACCTCAAAAAAGCATGGATACATTAATAAATATAGCAGTTGAAAAAACCTATAAAAAAAATGAGGTTATTACTGAGATTGGTGAAATTTCAAAAAATTTCTATATTATAAAATCAGGTGTTATTCGATCTTTTTATACTGATGAAAAAGGGAAACAATATATAAGAACTCTTTTTACTATCAATAAAGCGACAGGCTCTCTAGGTTCATTATTAACTAAAAAACCAAGTAAACTTGCTTATGATTGCTTATCTGATTGCGTGGTCTATAAATTCAATTTTGAAGAGTTAAAAAAATTGACTAAAACAGATATATCGATAGCAAATTTATATAGCACCATGATGGAATATCTCTTTTTATTAATGGAATCTAGAATTTACGATTTATCAGTTTTAAATGCTACAGAAAGATATCTAAAATTAAAAACCGAAACACCTGATATTGAAAACCTTGTACCTCAATATCACATTGCTTCATATTTAAATATCTCTGCCGTGCAATTAAGTCGAATTAGAAAAGAAATTTTTTCAAAATAAAAAATCCCTTAACATATGTAAATCTTTTTAATACTATAGTTCTTTATATTTGGGTCTCAATATCCCCCGATTAATATTGTAGTATAAGAAGGTTTATTCTAATAATAAACCTTTTTATATGACAAAATTCATAATACACTATTCACTTCACTTTTTAATTCCACTTTTAATAGCCTATTGGTTTTTCAATAAAAACTGGAAAACTGTTTATCTAGTTTTCTTGTTTTCTATGTTAGTAGATCTAGATCACTTGTTAGCAAATCCTATTTTTAAAGAAAATAGATGCAGTATTAATTTTCATCCATTACATTCTTATATAGCTTGTGGAGTTTATTTTTTAGGTCTATTATTTAAGAAAACAAAAGTTATAGCAATCGCATTACTATTTCATATGCTAACTGATTTTGTAGATTGTTACCTATAGTTTTATATACCTTTTAACTAGCCCATTAATTTGCTCAGAAATTGAAAGTTTGATTACTATAAATAAATACAAAAACGTAATTAAAATACTTTTTATAGCGATGTTAAATATTGGTGAAATATCACTATTGTAAAATTCTATACTTGGTAAGGAAAAGTTCCAAAAGTAAAATAATAGTAGTAAAACTAAAATAATAAAAAACATCTTCCAAGATTTATCTGTAAAAGGAGTGATAGAAAATTTACTTTTCACAAAAAATAATTTTACTGAATTAAAAACTAGAATCGTTATTAAAGTTGCCATGGCTAAACCATTTGTACCAAAATCTAATTGAAAGTAAAAAAGTTTATTTAAAAAGTAAACAGTCAAAGCCATACCAACTCCAATTGGCAGTGTAATTCTGTAAAATTTAGAATTGCCAATTATAGCACCATTATTACCTAAAAACATAGTATACAACTTTGCTAATGATATCATTAAAACAACCAACTCACCACCTGCATATCCTTTTTCGGGCATCAATTTAAATAATTCATGAACACCACAATTAACCAGTAAAAAAAATAATCCTCCGATTAAAAATAAATTAATAGAGCTTTTTTTATATAAATTTTCTACTTCTTTAGTATCAGAATCATTTAAAGATTTTGATGTTAATGGCTGCAAAATCTGAGTCATTGCTCTACTTGGAGCTTCAATAAAAGAACCTATAAAAACAGCAACTGCATAGAAGGCTGCCTTTTCTATGGTTTCTTTACCAGGAATCATAATTTTATCAATATCTAATAAAAGAGCTCCTGCACTTCCCGCTAAAATTATGTACGCGGAATATTTAATAATTTCAGAAAAATTGTCTGGAAGTTTAAAATAGAATTTTGGTAAATAAATATAAAATGCATAACACATCATAACAAGGGTTCTTAAAACGTAAGCACCCGTCAAGTAGTAAATAAATTCTACTTTTGTAATCAACTCTAAAAAGACTGATAATAGCAAAACCATTACAACAACTCTATTCCATAGTTCTTTTAAAAGATTTCCAAAAACAGTTTGTAATTGTACTTTAGTCCAAGAGTAAAAAAGCTCAAAATAAGCACAACAGACTGCAATTATATAAATCGAAAACGTATAACTTCCTATATTTCTATTTTCTAGTGTAACGCTACTCATTATCCACTCATGCATATAATCCCAAAGAAAACCAAGAGGCAAAGCAATTAAAATTGGCAAGAATATTACGGATGATAAGAATTTATCTTTCTGTTCTTTCGTTTGGTAAGATGAAAAAAACTTAACAATCGTATATTGAACACCAAAGGCAGTAATTGGCATAATTATATTTGATGAAGAAAGCAAGAAAGTAACCAAACCATAAAATTCGGATTCTAAAATTCTTGGATAAAAAACAATTGTATTTATACCTCCAATTAAAAAAGCCAAATAGATAATTATCGTGTTTTTAAAAGATTGTTTTAATACGATTCCCATTTTTTTTATATACTTTTTATGATTTCTGATAAATTTCTAGTCAATTCTTTTCTATGGAATTGTTCAATATTTAGAGAATTCACTTTTAAACTTCCTTTTTTATATTGTTGATATAATTTACGAATTTCTACTGTTAATTTTTCTTTATTGTTAAAACCGACAACAACTCCAGCATTTGTGCTTTTTAGTATTTCTGATAAGTCTCCGTTTTCAGGACCAATTGCTAAAATAGGCCTTTTAGCCGTTAAATATTCAAATAATTTACCTGTTAGAATTCCTTCAGATTTTTCTACATTAGGAATCAATAACAACAAAACTTGTGCTTTCTTTTGATGTTCAATTGCCTTTTGATGAGAAACATAACCAATAAACTCAGTATTTTCTAATAAATTATTCGTTTCAATATCCACTTTTATAACATCAGAAATATCACCAATAAAATTAATTTTTAGATCTTTCTTAAAATCAGGGTTTTCGATGCTTAGTTCATTTAAAACGGTAAACAACAATTTAGGATTACTTTGTATTGGTAACAAACCTATATAAGAAATAGAAAATTTAGAATCTAAGTTTATCCGATTATTAGTTAAAACTTCATCATCAAAACCATTGGTAATTGCTTCGACTCTTTTTGCTTGTTTCGCAAACTCCTTTTTTAAAGAATTACTAACGGTTAAAACACAATCAGCATTTTTTAAAACGGTGGTTTCAAGTTTTATATTTTTATTTTTAGCAAATGATAATTGCTTAAACTCTTTGTTATAATACAAATCTGTCCAAGGATCTCTAAAATCTGCAATCCATTTTAAATTGTTTTTTTGACATAATTTTTTAGCAATTAAATGCATGCTGTGAGGCGGTCCTGTAGAAATTATAACATCAATTTTATTTGACTTTAAGTATGCTTGCAGATATTTAACAGAAGAGTTCACCCAGAATACTTTAGGGTCGGGAATAAAAAAATTACCTCTAACAAATGATAAGAAAGCATTATTCACGGAATTAGAAACATCACTTTTTTGTTCCTTTTTTTTCTTCCAAAAAAACAAATCTGTTGGTTCCCAAATTGGTTGTTTTAAAACTTTTATATTTTTTGGAACCTCATTAATTAAAGAAACATCCTCTTTTGGATAACTTGCATTATCAACTGTGTATACTATTGGTTCAATATCATAATTTTGCAAATATTTCACAAACTTCAACCAACGTTGAACACCAGAGCCTCCAGCAGGTGGCCAATAATATGTAATTATTAATACTTTCAATTTAAAAGGTTATTATATAAATGTAAGAGTTTTTTTGATGTTTGTTCCCAAGAAAACTCATTTCTAACAAAATGCTTTCCATTTTCACCTAACTGGGTTCTTAAAGTTTCATCTGAATATAGTTTTAAAACTTTATCTGTAAAGTCTTCTATATTTTTTTCTTTATGTACTAAACCTGAATTAGTTTTTTCAACCAATCGTTTTTGAGCAATGGCATCACTAACTAACAATGGTTTTGCTAAACTCATATACTGAAAAATTTTGTTTGCATACGCTACGTCATGTTGTAGATTTCTGTGTAGAGGAGAAATACAAATAGCACTAGCGAGTATGTAAGACTGGAATAAAGTAACATTCTGCCAACCTTCAAAATCTACAAATTTACTAATTTTTAATTCTTCAACTTGTTGTTTTAAAATTGTATCAGTTGTGTTTTTCCCAACAATAACTAATTTTAAGTTTGGAATTTTTTGCTGTAACGTTGCGACAGAACTTATGGCAGTTTGTAAGCCTCTTCTAATATTTGTATCTCCTAAATATAGAATCACAAACTTGTTTTTATATCTTTCTGTGATATTTACATCAACTTTATAGTCTTCAAAAAAAGATTTTCTTATCGTGTTTGGTACTAAAATAAATTTATCTTTTTCTGAAGGTAATCTATCGATTAAAGTATCTATAAATTCTGGCGAAACTGAAATTACTTTATCAGCTTTTATAATAAATTCTTCTTCTTTTTGTTTCCATCTTTTAGGTGAAATAATATACTTTCCTGGAAACTTTTGAAGATGTGGATACAACTTCATTACTTCAGGCATATTATCGTGCAAATCTAAAACAACAGGTAAATTGTATTTTTTATTAGCATTAATAACCGCTTGGGCTATTCTAATATCATGAATATGAAAAGCTTCAATTTTAGTGTCTTTTATAAATTGATGAATTTTGTTACACATCAAAAAAGTGTAAATAGGAACTGTATATGCCAACGCAGAAAGTTTGTATTCTAATTGATTAGAATAGTATCTTTTAATTTGAATTCCATTTATTACTTCTGAAACTTTTTCATCAGTATATTTTAAACAAAAAAGAAAAACTTCGTGACCTGCTTTTATTAAAGAAACTGCTTCATTTTCCACTCTTGGGTCAGGAGGAAAAGGAGCGTCTAAAATCATTCCAATTCTCATCTTTTAACTTTAATTATTAGAAAAAAAGACAAGCTTTTAGAACCATTTTGCAATAGTAATTGAGTTTCTCTGAATGCTCTATGTGGCTTATTTATTTGCAAAAAATCTAATTTTGATAAAAAGTAAATTTAGTAAAATCAGAAAGAAGTTAGATGGTATTTATAATATTATAAGCAAAAAAAAAAGAGATAATAAATTATCTCTTTCTTTTTCTCATAGCAACGTACCTTAAGTACACTGTAAATATATTACTTAATAGCCTTAATAACTAATAGTGTATTACCCTTTTTATAAAAAGCACACTTACCTAAGAATTTAAAAATCTACTAATTTGATTCTAATTTCTTACGGAATATTTGTAAAGTTTTATTATACTTGTACTTAAGTTTGAAATACATTTAACAAATGATAAAAAAGAAAATTTTCTTTTTACTTATCCTTTTTTTATATGCTGGTCTTATTTCATCTCAAAAATTAGAGAAAGATAATTTCTACCTAAAAAAAATCACCAGTTTTACAGACACTAATAACGATAGTTTAATTTATTATGCCAAAAAATTAAAGGGTTCTAAAAACGTATGTAATTTTTACCATGCAATAAATCTAGAAGCAAAAGCTTATTATCAAAAAAATAATATAAATTTAGCTAAAGAGAAAACTTTATTTGTTTTAGAGAATCTTAAAAACAGAAATGAATATTGTTTAAAAAGAAAAAAAATTACTGCTTTAAATAGGCTTTTTTGGATTTATAAAAATCAAACTCAATTTCAAGAAGCATTTGATGTTTTATTAAAAAGAATAGAAATTATTAATAGTCTAGAAATAAAAGATAATTATTATACAGCGAATCTTATTTCTGCGGAAAATAATTTAGCAATTATTAAAACAGTTTTAGGCCTTCATGAAGAAGCAAGAACTATATTAAAGGAAATCCTTCCGAAACTTCCAGCTATTTATAATGATTTACATAAAAGTGATTACTTTTTAAAACTAAATATAACGTCAACGTTAAATACAATTGGAGAATCTTATTTAGAAACTAGCAAAAACAGTAATAGTAGTCATTTAGATTCTGCAGGAGTTTATTTTAAGAGAGCTTTTCTCATTGCAAAAACGTTTAACCTTCCACATGAAAACTCTAAAACTTTATATCAACTAAGAGAGGCTGAAGTTTTAATTGCAAAAAATAAATTTAAAGAAGCTTTAATACTTATTCAAAAAAGTAGCTCAAATAGTGATCAATTTAAAACTACACAAAACATAAATTCATTAAAAACTATTTGCTATTACAAACTTAAAAACAACGATTCTACGCTTTATTATAGTAGACAATTTTTAAAAACTTACACAAATAAAACCCGAATAAAAAAAAGATTAATTTCAATATATGATATTTTAGCAAATCAATATTTTAAAAACAAACAAATTGATAGTGCTTATAAATATTCTGAATTGACAATTAATGAATTAAATATATTAAGTAAAAACAAAAATGAAGTAAACAAATCGCATTACTTATATGATTATAAAAACGCACAAAAATTAAATAACCTACTTCTAAAAAAAGAAAAAGGGAATAGAAGCGTTTTTATATCTAGCACATTAACTATCATTTTATTAGGTTTTTTAATTGTTTATTTACTATTTAAAAGGAATAAAAAAATAGCGAACGATTTAATCGATATTAGAATCGAAATTGACGAAAAACCACTTCCACAAAAAAAAGAATATAATATTGATGAAACTTTAGAAAAAAAACTTTTAAAGGGAATATATGAACTTAAAAAATCTAAAGACTTTTTAGATCCAGACTTTAGTATAAACGTACTTTCCAAAAAATTGAACACAAATACATCCTATTTGTCATATATCATAAACAAAGAATTTAATCAATCTTTTAAACAATATATCACAGAATTAAGAATAGAATATCTTATAATAAAACTAACTGAGGAACGTAAATATAGAAATTATACAATTAAGTCTCTTGCTGAGGAAGTTGGGTATACAAATGCTTCTGCATTCACCAGAGCCTTTAAAAAATATAAAGGTAGTACGCCGTCTGATTTTATAAAATGTCTAAACCGTGATTAATTAAACTTCTTCTTCTTTTTTTTATCATATAATAACCAGCCCACGGAAACTAGGGTTAAAACAATATACGAAAATAGAGATATCATACCTCCTTGTTGTATCACTTTTGGCTCGAATTTATATTCTATTGTGTGACCTCCAGCAGGTATTTTCATTCCACGTAAAACATAATTCACCCTAAAATGGTTTGTTAATTTCCCGTCAATATATGCGTTCCAACCATCTTTATAATAGATTTCAGAAAAAACTGCAAACTGTTCTTTTTGACTTTTTGATTGGTAGATTAATTTGGTGACATCATATTTTAATAGTTTTATAGTTGCTGTTGTATCTTTTTCAAAATTGAAATTGTTGTTTTCTAATAACTTACTATCATCTAAAACAGCACTCTTTTTTGTGTTTAAAGAATCTAAAATCTGCATTTCAGCATTGGCAGATTTCACAAGTCTTACATTTTCAACAAACCAAACATTTCCATTTGCATCTGGATTTTGTTGTGCTAGTTTATAATCTTTTTTACCAGCTACTATAAAATATTTAGTGTTTAACATATTTAACACTTCTGTATTATTTTTTGCGATTTGATAATCAAATAACTCTTGATAACGCCCCATTTTTGCTGCATGATAACCTCCTATAGATTGATGGAAATACGAGGTACTTCCGTCTTGCATAGGATCTCCAGTAAAATTTGCTACTCTAAAATGTGTTTTATCTTTTAAAATTAATTTATCTGCATCTGAAGCTGTAAAGGGTTTTTCGACTTTTCTAGAAGGCTTAAAATCAGATTCATCTACATATTTTTTATTGACAGATATCAAATCAAATAAAACAAAAAGAGTTAAAACTAATATTGCAAAATTTTGTTTTAGCTTGTTCTTTAAACAAAGCCATAAGACACCTGCAGATAAAAGAACTAAAGCCAAAGAGCGTAAAGTATCAAAAAATAACATTGCTTTTCTATCAGCAATAACAGCATCAATTAAACCAGGTAAATCTTTATAATTCTGGTCTCTTAAACCTTCAAAGGTTGAAAAACAATGCGCCAATAAAAAACCAAGAACTATAAATCCTCCAAAAACATATACTGCTTTTTCTAAAGATTTTCTTTTACTTTTTTGTGTGCTATTCGATGAAAAGAATTCCTTTAAACCTAAAACCCCCAAAATAGGGACACATAATTCTGCAATAACTTGTATGGAAGAAACTGCTCTAAACTTATTATAAAGAGGAATATAATCGATAAAGAAGTTGGTTAATACTTCAAAATTTCTACCCCAACTTAAAACAATTGAAAATACTGTTGCAGCAACTAACCATTGTTTTAATCTTCCTTTAACCAAAAACATTCCTAAGAAAAATAGAAAGAAAATAACCGCACCAATATATGCTGGCGCTTCTACAATTGGCTGATCTCCCCAATAAGTTAGGACTTGTTCAGAATAATCGTCAGCAACTTTTTTACCTGCTCTTTCTTCTATTAATTGATGAAAATTAGAGTTTTTATCTAACTTTTCGACAGTTCCTCCACCCATAAAACGCGGAATAAACAAATTGAAAGTTTCTAATTTTGCGTAGCTATATTGTGTAATATAACTTTTATCTAAACCGCTAGTTGCTTCTTTATAGCTACCATCCGTATTAATTGTTAATTCAGATTTTCCTCTTGTACTAAAATCTGAATATTCTTTCATCGCCATTAGCCTAGATGAATTTGCTCCTATTCCTAAAACAACTGCAGCAATAATGACTGCTGCTTGTTTTATGAAAATTAAAAAAGTTTTTTCCTTAATGGCATTTATTAGTTCTATAATTCCTAAAATCAATAAACAAAAACCTAAGTAATAAGTCATTTGTATATGATTTGTATAAATTTCTAGCGCCATTGCAAGTCCTGTAACTAAAAACCCAAGTACGTACTTTTTCTGAAAAACCCATAAAACACCTGCTAAGACTAGAGGCATATATCCAATCGCATGTGCTTTTGAATTATGGCCAGGCACAAAAATAATAATTAAATACGTTGAAAATCCAAAGGAAAGTGCACCTAAAATAGCCAATCTCCATTTCACTTTTAAAGCCAACATCAATACAAAAAAACTTAAAAAATATAAAAAAGTATAATCTGCAGGTCTAGGTAAAAAACGAATTGCTTTGTCTAATATTCTAACAAAGTCATTGGGATAATATGCACTTATTTGATAAGCAGGCATTCCAGAAAAAGAAGCTCCCGTCCAATAAGGTTCTGTATTTTTATCAGCTCTAAAATCATTAATTTCTTTAACCATTCCTCGAAACTGAGTAATATCTGATTGCGCAATTTTTTGTCCTTTTAAAACAGGATAAAAATAAGTTAAAGAGGCTAAAACAAATATTGCAATTGCAATGCTATAAGGTATAAGTTTTTTAAAGTTCACTTTACGAAGTTAAAATTAAAATGGGTTCTATTCAATTAAAAAAGCGGCTATATTTTTACACTAAACACTTCTAGTAGCTTAATCTATTTCTTCAAAATCAACATATTCTCCTACAGAATTTTTGCCTTGTTGGCTATTGTCTGGTGCTTTATCTATAGTAGTTTCGCCTTCCTTAACTGTACTTTTAGGCTGCTGATTACCATATTGTTGCTCGGCCTTTTTCTTTATAGTCTCTGCTGCTTTTTTTACTAAAAAGGGACCAACTAGGCGAACTAAATACTTAAATCCAAAATAAACTAGAAGAATAATAAATAATGTTTTCAATTTCAATAATTTTTAAAAATCTATCAAAAGTAACAATTTGACAACAATTTTAGCGTTAACAAACTATAAAATTTTAACAAAGGTAAAAAAGTATTCAATGCTTTTAAAAACAGCAATTTTGTTCTATGTTTGTTTCACAAATAAATTTTAAACTTAAAATCGTTTTTTAGCTAATGAAAAACCGTAAACTGAAACTTTCTTTATTGTTGCTTCTACTTGGTTTTTCATCTATTTATAGTCAGTATACAGATGTTATAAACTCAAATAAACCTGGTTTCTCTGAAAGTCCTTACAGTGTTGGAACGGGCATTTACCAGTTTGAAAGTAATTTATTTTTAAGAAACACCTCTATAGAACCCACTTTTTCTGTGCCACAATCTTTTGGCTTTGACATACTTTTTAGAACTAGTTTTTTACTAGAAAAGTTAGAACTAAATGTTCAGGCTAGTTACCAAAGAGATAAAGTTGCATTTAAAAATATTTTTATTTCTGATTATTTGTCTACAGGATTTAGCAAATTTACTATTGGTGCAAAATATTTAGTTTTCCAAAAAGAATATGAAGATAAAAGCAAAGAAGTTAGAAGCTGGAAAAGAAGAAATGCTTTTGATAAAAAAAGATTAATTCCTTCTATAGCAGTCTATGCAGGTTTAAATACAGATCTTTTAAATGACATTTATAAAACAGGAAGTATGTCGCCCAAAATAGGAATCTTATTACAAAATGATTTAAGTGCTGATTTTAATATTATTACAAATTTTTACTATGATAAAATTGGTACAGAGTTTTCAGAATTCTCCTATGTAATTACTGGTACAATTAGTTTTAGTGGTCAGTGGTCTGCATTTTTTGAAAATCAAACTGTATTCCAAAAAAATCAAAACAACACAAATTTAGGTACTGGGTTAGCTTATTTAGCTACTAGAAATTTACAAATAAACACTTCTGCGAGATTGCTTTTTGAAGGAAAATCTCAAGGTCTTTATGCTGGGTTAGGAATATCTTATAGAATTAACAGACATCAAGACTCCATTAAAAAACAGGATGATTCTTTAAACAATACAAAAGACACGCCAATATCGCGTTATAATAAAAAACAAAGTAGCTTTTTTAATAGACTTTTTAGTATTTTTACAAAAAGGACAAAGAAAAAAACGACTAGAAAGCGAGTAAAAAGAAAGAGAAATAATTAAACCCCCTAATTATAATGATTACCCTAAAACAAGCTACCACAAAAAGAGAAATAAAACGATTTGTATTGTTTCCCTTTTCTGTATATAGAAAAAACAAATATTGGGTTCCTCCAATAATTAAAGATGAAGTTGACAATTTTAATCCTAAAAAAAATCCTGTTTTTAAAAATGCTGAAGCTCAATTTTTCCTTGCTTATAAAAATAAAAAAATTGTAGGTAGAGTTGTTGCTATTATCAATTGGATAGAAGTTGAAAAACAACAAATTAAAAAGATGCGTTTTGGTTGGTTTGATGTTATCGATGATATTGAAGTTAGCAAAGTTTTATTAAATAAAGTTAATGAAATTGGACGGGCAAATAATTTAGAATACATAGAAGGACCTGTTGGTTTTAATAACTTAGATAAAACTGGTGTTTTAATTGATGGTTTTGAAGAGTTAGGAACGATGATTACTTGGTATAATCATCCTTATTATAAAGATCACTTAGAGCAATTAGGTTTTATAAAAGAAAAAGAATACCTAGAAAATAAATTTAAATTTAAAAATGTTGATGCTATTTATTTTGATAGAGTTAGCAAAGTATTAAAAAGTCGTTTTAAACTAAAAGCTCTAGATTTTAAGAGGACAAAAGACATTTTACCACTAGTAGATGAAATGTTTGAAGTGTTTGAGAAAACCTATTCAAATCTTTCTACTTATGTTCCTATTACTGAAGATCAGATTACTTATTTTAAGAAAAAATATATTTCTTTTATTAATCCTGAGTACATTAAATTTGTGATGGATAAAAATGATAAATTAATTGCTTTTGCAATTGTAATGCCTTCTTTCTCTTCCGCTTTACAAAAAGCTAAAGGAAAGTTGTTTCCATTAGGGATGTTGCGTTTATTAAAAGCTAAAAGACATGCTAAAGACGTAACTTTTTATTTGATTGGTGTACATCCAGATTATCAAAACAAAGGTATAACTGCTATAATTTTTGATCAATACACAAAAACTTTTGCGAAAAAAGGAATTATAAATTGTATCAGAACTCCTGAATTAGAGGAAAATGAATCTATAAAAAAAATATGGGCAGATTTTAATCCCGTAACACATAAAAGAAGAAGAACTTATAGAAAGAGTGTTCAGTAGTTAATTTTAATTAAATTGAAAAATTACAGTTTTAAAAATTTGAAACTTACATATTAATGCAATTATTCTACAATCCTGATCTTACTAAAGAAACAACTCAAATTACTTTTGATAAAATTGAGAGCAAACATATTGTTCGTGTTTTAAGAAAAAAAGAAGATGCAATTCTACACATTACAAATGGTAAAGGTTTTCTATTTGATGTAAAGATTATAATTGCTAGTGATAAAAAATGCGTTGCTGAAATTATTGATATACAAGAGAAACCAAAACCTTGGAACTATTATTTGCATATAGCAATTGCGCCCACAAAAAACAATGATCGAATAGAGTGGTTTTTAGAAAAAGCTACAGAAATCGGTATTGATGAAATTACGCCAATTATTTGTAATAATTCTGAACGCAGAATAATAAAACTAGATCGTTTTGAAAAAATCATACAGTCTGCAATGAAACAATCATTAAAATTTACAGTTCCGAAAATCAATGAACCTGTAAAATTCAATGATTTTATCAACCAAAATTTTGATGGAACTTTATGTATTGCTCATTGTGAGTCCATCAACAAAACCTCGGGACAAAAAGATAAAAAGCTATTAAAATCAGTTGTGAATCCATCAGAAAAAACAACCATTCTAATTGGCCCTGAAGGCGATTTTTCTTCTAAAGAAATCACAAAAGCCTTAGAAAAAAACAGCATTCCTATTTCTTTAGGAGAAAGTCGGTTACGAACAGAAACTGCTGCCTTGGTTGCTGTACAAAATATATCTTTTATCAATCAGTAACATCATTTTTAGTATATTGCTTAAAATTCATTTTTGAATAATTTATGAAGCAATTTACGAGGCTGTTTATTCTATTAATCTTTCTTTCTACAAACGCACAAGATGTTGCTATCTTAAAATATAATGGTGGCGGAGATTGGTATGCAAATCCTACTGCAATTCCTAATTTGGTTGCCTTTGTTAATATAACTATTAAAACTAATATTTCTAAAAATCCACAAAGTGTTGCTATAAATAGTGAAGATATTTTTAACTTCCCTATGTTATTTATGACTGGTCATGGAAATGTATTCTTTTCTAATGAAGAAGCAACAAACCTAAAAAATTATTTAATTTCTGGAGGATTTTTACACGTTTCAGACAATTATGGGTTGGATAAATTTATACGTAGAGAACTAAAAAAAGTATTTCCTGAATTAGATTTACAAGAAATACCAAGCAATCATCCAATTTATAATCAAACTTTTAAATTTCCTCAAGGAATGCCAAAGATTCATGAACATGATAAAAAAACTGCTCAGGGTTTTGGTCTGTTTTATAAAGGCAGATTGGTTGTTTTTTACGATTATGAAACCGATTTAAGTGATGGTTGGGAAGACCAAATAATTCATAACAACCCAAAAAAAGTTCGTGAGAAAGCATTGAAGATGGGCTCAAACATTATAGAATATGCTTTTACAAACTGATCCTACTATAAAAATCGATGATATCAAAATAAACTTTGATTCTAGTGGTTTGTGGATTTTAAATATCGCTATAGCCATTATCATGTTTGGTGTTGCATTAGGAATTACAACTAATGATTTTAAACGTCTTTTTAAAAACCCTAAAATAGTTTTTATAGGTGTTTTATCGCAATTTTTCTTATTACCCGCAGCAACATTTTTAGCAATTTTAATAATAGAACCTCACCCAAGTTTTGCTCTAGGAATGATGATAATTGCAGCTTGCCCTGGAGGAAATGTATCTAACTTTTTTAGTAAAATGTCTGGAGGAAATGCAGCACTTTCTGTAAGTTTAACAGCTTTTGCAACCTTGATTTGTATTTTCATGACTCCTTTTAATTTACAATTTTGGGGCAGTATGTATGAACCTACAAATGAAATTTTAAAAGCGGTTTCTTTAAATCCTATCGACTTATTTAAATTAGTTTCTTTGATTTTAGGAATTCCTCTAATCCTAGGAATGGTTATAAAACATTACCAATCTGAAAAAGCAATTAAAATAGAAAAAGTATTAAAACCGCTTTCTATGATTGTTTTTATTGCACTTATTTTTTTAGCATTTTCTCAAAACTTAGAAATATTTGTAGACTACATTCATCATGTTTTATTCTTGGTCATCTTTCATAATATCTTTGCATATATACTTGGTTTTTATACAGCAAAAAGTTTTGGATTAAATAATAAAGATTGTAAGACAATTTCTATGGAAACAGGAATTCAAAATGGAGGTTTAGGATTACTTTTAATTTTTGGCTTTTTTGACGGTTTGGGGGGTATGGCTTTATTAGCTGCTTTTTGGGGGATTTGGGATGTGTTTTCAGGAATGGCTTTGGCTACCTTTTGGGGAAGAAGCTCTCCTAAAAAGGTTCAATAAAATGAAATTTATTTACAACACTTATTATGTTAAAAAAACTTTGGTATAACTCAGTCGTTCTTTATCTTAAAATTGGTTTATTCTTTTACAGTAAAAGAATACTAGTTTCTGGTAAAAATAATATTCCTAAAAACGGAGCCGTTTTGTTTTGCGTAAATCATCCTAATGGCTTGATAGACCCTTTAATTGTCACCACAAATACTTCAAGAAATGACCATTATTTAGTAAGAGCCGCATCCTTTAAAAAACAATTTATCAAAAAAATTCTAGAGAGTTTAAATTTGATGCCAATTTATAGAATTAGAGATGGAGCAAATCAATTAGGTAAAAACAAAGAAATTTTCGAAAATTGTTTTAACCTTTTTAAAAGAGGCGAATCTTTGATGATTTTCCCTGAAGGAAGTCATAATAGAAAACGTACAATTAGACCTATAAGTAAGGGCTTTACACGAATTGTTTTTGGAGCCTTAGAAGAAAATCCTGAATTAAAAATAAATATAATCCCTGTAGGGCTTACGTATCAAAATGCCTCTTTTTATCCGACAAAAGTTGCACTAAATTTTGGAAAGCCAATTGCTACAGAAAAGTTTTATAATACCGATGAGCCAATTTCTTCTATCAATAATTTAAAGGATGAAGTTAGCAATCAACTAAAAAAATTAAGTGTTCACATTCCTGATGATGAAAAATATACAGCAACTTTAGCTAAATTAAATAGTTTAAATATTGATTTTACGAATGTTGACTTCGTCAATAAAATAATTAAAACTGGAAATTACCCTGAACCAAAAAGAAAGCATAAAAACTTCTTAAAACTATTATATTATACAATCATTTTAAACAGTTTAATCCCATATCTAATTTGGAAAAAAGTTTCTAAAAAAATTGATGAAATTGAGTTTATAGATACTTTTAGATATACATTTTGCTTATTTACTTTTCCTACATTTTATGGATTACAAGCTTGGGTTATCAATTTACTTTTTGATTGGAAAACTGCTATCTGTTACTTATTAATTTCATTATTTTTAATAGTCATGTACTCGAAAATTTCGGAGACAAACACAGAAAATAATTCTTTTTTGTAAAAGCAAATAATTAAACTTAAGCATTATTTAAAACGTTAGAATTACTACTGATATTCTTAAAATTTTTAATTGTAAGTTCGAGTGAATTTTTGAAGAATGAAAAAAAATTGCATGAAACACAAAATAGCTTCTAATCTATAATTGCATTCTGTATGGCTTGCTGAATTTTAGTACGCATATTTGTCTTAATCAAACCTCTATTTGTCATGTGAGGATAAACTCTGTTTGACAGAAAAACGTAGACAATTTCGCTTTTAGGATCCGCCCAAGTATAGGTGCCCGTAAAGCCTGAGTGACCAAAACTTTCATCAGAAACACATCCACAGGTTGCCTTTACTTTTGAATCTAACTGAGGCTTATCAAACCCTAAACCTCTTCTAACTTTTTTGTCCTGGAAATAACGTGTATTAAACTTATTTATAGTTTCTTCTTTTAAGTAGCGTCTACCTCCATAGAAACCTTTTTGCAGATACATTTGCATAATCTTAGCAACATCATTTGCATTGGAAAACAGACCAGCATGACCAGCAACACCACCCAACATTGCAGCGCCCATATCGTGTACATTACCATGTAATAATTGATTTCTAAAATAATCGTCTATTTCTGAGGGTACAATTGCTGATTTATGGAATTTTTTGAGTGGTAAATACGTCATTCTATCTGCCCCTAAGGATTTGTAAAACTCAGTGTCTGCTAACTTATTTAAAGGTTTTTGGTACTTTTTCTCTAAAACTTCTTTAAAAAGATAATAGCCCAAATCACTATATTTATAGCCTTCATCCTCTCTTTGGTCTACTTCTTTAATGTACTTGTAAATACTGTCTTTATAAGATTTTCTGATGTATAAATTTTCTGCAACTTTTACATTGAATTTATTCGATTTTTTCTTCCTATAAAATATTGGTAAATTTTTATGTGTAACACTGTCTTGCGTATCTAAATAAAAAGGAATCCAAGCTTTTAATTTACCATAATGTGAAAGGATTTCTTTTACAGAAACAGATCCTTTATTAGAATTCATAAAACTAGGTAAAATATCTTTTAAACTGGCTGATAAAGGAATTTTTGCATCTTCTTCTGCTTTCATAATTAAAGGTAAAGAAGCTAATATTTTAGTTAAAGAAGCTAGATCATAAACGTCAGAGTTACGAACTGTTCTTATTTTTTTTTCAGTGTGATATCCATAACTTTTATTAAAAACAATTTTACCTTTTCTAGCAACTAATACTTGAAAACCTGGGGCCATTTTTTCTTTTAGAATAGTATCTGCAAACTGATCAATAAGTGCTAATTTTTTTGATGATAAGTTTACATCTTCAGGGATTGAATATTCAAATCTACTTATATTGTAGGTTCTTAAACCATGCCCTTCTTTAAATTCTTTACCAATTGAAACAGGAAGTTTTCCATTAGCTGCAAAAACTCCAAAAATTAATTGTGCAGATAATTCTTGCGATAATTTACTGTTTTGATAAGAAACAATTAAGCCCTCTATATTTGTAAAACTTTTAAGCTGCAATAAGCTGTAAGGACTTGTAAATATATCTAAAATCACCTTTTTATTACGAGCAATTTCTTGCAACCAAACTAACTCTTTTTCTTTAAATTTATAACTTTTCCAAGGGTGCTTATTAGATTTATGAAACCCAATAATTACTTGATTATATGGTTTTAATTTCTTCATTAATACATCTAAATTCACATCTGAAACTACATCAATTTTTGTGTAATTCTTTAACATGTTTACAAAGTCATCTCCAGAATCATCCCCTAACTTTACGTATGCTATTTTCTTGTATTCTAAATTTGCTAAAGGAATATTTTGTTGAACATCTTTTAAAACAGTGATTGAATTTTTTACTAGTTTTCTATGTAATAATTCATCCTCAACTGTATTTAAATCTTCATGTAAATTTTCTAGTGCAATAGGTTTGTAATTATATAAACCCATCCAATATTTAGCTTTTAAAATTTTACGTACAGAAAAATTTAATTGTTCTTCTGTTAAAGTTTTTAAAGCGATCGCTTTTTTAATCAAACGAACACTTGCTGGAACATCTTGAGGTATTAGCAACAAATCGTTTCCTGCTTTTATAGCTGCTAAATCAATTTCTGCAGAAGTTGCGTAATTACTTGCGCCTTTCATATTTAATCCATCCGTTATGATTAAACCATTAAAGCCTAATTCTTGCTGCAACAAGTCAGTGACTACCTTTTTAGATAATGATGTCGGCAAGGTTATATTTGGTTCTAAACTTGGTATATTTAAATGAGCAGTCATTACACTTCCTATTCCCGCATCAAAAACTTTTCTATAAGGATATAATTCTATAGAATCTAAACGTGCTTTATCAAAATTTAAAAGTGGTAGTGTATGATGAGAATCGGCTGCTGTATCTCCATGACCAGGAAAATGTTTTGCATTTGCCATCACTCCATGTTTCTGCATCCCTTGTGTAAAAGCAATTGCTTTCTGAGTTACATTTTCTTTACTTTCGCCAAAAGAACGATTTCCAATTATAGGATTTAAAGGATTAATATTAATATCTACAACAGGTGCAAAGTTAATATGAATTCCTAATCGCTTACAATGTTTTCCTAAATGCTCACCAAACTCTTTTACTAAAGAATCATTTCTGATTGCACCTAAAGTCATATTCCAAGGAAACTTATAGGTGTTTTTTAAACGCATATCTAAACCCCATTCACCATCAAAACCAATCATTAATGGTAGTTTAGATATTGATTGATATTTATTATTTAAAACGGCTTGTTTTTCAGGAGTTCCTTGCATAAAAATTAAATTCCCGACATGATGTTTCGTAATCATTTCAGAAATTAAATCTTCATGTTTTTGATCTAAATTAGAATAAGCTTGTATCATAAATAACTGACCAATTTTTTCATCAATTGACATACTATTCATAATACTATCTACCCAGATTTCTTGAGCTTCAAAATCTTTTGTTCTTAAAGGATCTACTCCTTGTGCTGATAAATTAAGTGCGAAACCTATAACAAATATAATTAGTAACTTTTTCTTCATTTTTTTTTAAAACATATTTTTTAACCTTAAGAGGCTTACCATTATATCTTTTTTTCATTACTAAAAAGGATACTATTTTCGATCCTTAACGTAGCTTGTTAATTGTTTTAATTTTACAACTTAAAATCAATTTTTATACCAAGAAACGTTTATGCCAACTTAGCTTTGCAGGAATTTCCCAATTATTTTCAAAATCTTCTTTTGTGTTTACCATGTTATTGAAAACAATGGTTTCTTGAGTAACTTTCCGCTCTTTTGCAAAACGCTGAAAGTCATGTAATTTTACTAAATTAATATCCTCACCCTCTTTAAAAGTGATGTTCATCTTGTCCATCAAATCTAACTTTAATTCGCTTTCTAATTCTTGAATAAAACGCACTGATGAATCTATAGAACATCCAGAAACATTATTAAAATTTTCATCTACAGCCAAAACTAGAAACTGATTATATTTAATCGTAAAAGACCCTTTTAAATTATCTCCATGACGGGTCCAAGAATTAATAAACTCCTCTGCTTTAGCAGCTATAAATTCAATTTCTTTAATAGTAAATTCTCTATCTGATTGATAGATCCAAACGCGAGAATTATTGGGTAAATTTTTATATTCTGTAAACATACCTAAAAATGTTTATTCGTTTAATAGTGTGTCTTTCTTGTTTTAATTTAATTCGTTGATACTAATGTTTCCTTAGGAATAAAGGAAAGCTATCTTAAATTAAATTTTTGCTGCAAAGCTTGTAATTTATCTGCATCAGACATTTTACTTTTCGGAGCAGACATTCTTTCTTTGATTCCTTTTAACACCTTTTTGGTATACAAAGGAAAATCTGCATTCTGAATCCAATTATTATACCCTGGGTTTTCTTTAAAAACTTCTTCTACGGTTCTTCCTTTATATTTTCCAAAAGAAAAGATTTCTTGATCCTCATCATTCATCAAAATAAAACCAGCAAAATCAGCTCTTTTCCCATGCGTAGAATACGTACTTAAAGTATCAACGGTATTTCCAATATCCTCATATTTATCTAATTGCGCCAACAAAATTTCATACGTCGCATTCGTATCTGCTTCTGCCCCATGAGCACCTTCTAACTCTTTTCCACAATAAAATTGATAACCAGCACCTAAAGTTCTTTGCTCCTTTTTATGAAAAATAACTTGTACATCAATAGCTTTTCTATTCTGCATATCAAAGTCAATTCCTGCGCGCATTAATTCTTCTGCTAATAAAGGAATGTCAAATCTATTTGAATTAAAACCAGCTAAATCACAACCAGCAATCATTTCATTTACTTTGGTTGCAAGCTCCTTAAAAGTGGGTTCAGTTACTACTTTTTCATTTGTAATTCCGTGAATTGCTGATGACTCTTTCGGAATCTCCATTTCTGGATTTACCAACCAAGTTTTACTCTCTTTATTTCCATTTGGAAATACTTTTAAAACAGCAATTTCTACAATTCTATCTGTTGCTATATTTACACCCGTAGTTTCTAAATCGAAAAACACGATTGGTTTTGATAGGTTTAAGTTCATTCTTTTTTTTTGTCATTCCTACGAAAGCAGGAATCTATTTTTAATTTATTACATAAAGATAAGATTCCTGCTTTCGTAGGAATGATTATCTTA
>LAQA01000020.1:0-14593 GCA_000981625.1 Flavobacteriaceae bacterium ASP10-09a | reverse complement strand
TGTTTTTATCAAGGTGGTTTTCAAAATCACTAATTGCATCCACCCTATTATGATAAAATTTTCATGCATTCTAATTATTTTTTAAAGATAAAAAAAATAGTGGGTTTTACATTGATTTTCACCTAGCATTTATCTGTTTAAATGATAATATTTTCACAAATTTTATAACGACTTAACTACTTTTTTAGAGATAAAATTCCTTAAATTCGTCTTATAATTCTATAAAAATGTCTAAAAAAGGGAAAGCAAAAAACACGGTTAACAAAGCGAAACACACAAAGTTAATGAATCAAAAAATTAACAAAGTAAAATTAGAAAAACAACTTACTAAAGAGCGTTTAAAAGCAATTATTAAAAAAGTAAACGAAACTAAAAAATAACGTTTGTACATCTTAAATTTTATTGTTGAGCTTTCTTAATGTGGAGAAAAAAATACTAATTATTGTGGCCACTTATAGACGAAATAAGGTAGTAAAAGAATTAATGAGTAAATAATTACGGAAATTTTCATTTTTCCTAAAGACTTTGAGAAGGATAATATAGAGGATACTACGATGATTCTAGAATAACAAGAAATTATCAAGTCTATTGTCTTAATTGGATCTTTATCATTCACAATAGGCCAATTAATACTTATTAGAAATATTTTAAAAAACCACCCCCTATAATAGATTTATAAATAGAATTAGTAAATAAAAAAATCCCAAGCTTTCACTTGAGATTTAAATATACTATTTAGGACGGAAGCTATTGATCTATAGAACCCAATACGCGCTTCATAAAAGCATTTAATGCTTCTTTCTTTGGTGTACCTTCCTTTACCATTTTATCAACTTCAAGAGCACCATACATATTAGAGATCAACTCTCCAATTACATCTAATTCTTCATCTTTTAAAGATGGAACTTCAGTTAAAGCCTCTAACGTTTCTATCGTTTCTAAAACATAGTCTTGATCGTTTTCTTCGATAAAGCTAGTAAGATGTTTAATTATAGGTAACTTCATATTAGATTACTTCATTTACTAGTTCCTTCAAAACATCAAACTTGTTCGTTTGTGTCTGATTCACAAATTTACCATCAACAAAAGTTGCAAAAGTTGGTAAATTACTAACATCTGCTAATTTTCTGCTTTCAGGAAATTTCTCTGCATCAACAATAACAAAAGCAACACCTTCATTTTCTGAAGATAATTTTTTAAGTTTAGGTTTCATTATCCTACAGTTACCACACCATGTTGCAGAGTATTGCACAACAACTTTTTGGTTATCAGCTACTATTTCTGCCAAATTATCTTGACTTAATTCTTGTAACATTACTATTAATTAGTTTAAGTGAGCTGCTAAGTATTCTGCAGTACCTTTGGCATTTGGTGCCATTGCTATTTTTCCTTCTTCCCAGTTTGCTGGACAAACTTCTCCGTTTTTTTGTACATGTGCATACGCATCAATTAAACGTAAAAATTCGTTTACATTTCTACCAACTGGCATATGATTAACTCCTTCATGAAAAACGGTTCCTTCTTCATCAATTAAATACGTTGCTCTATAAGTTACGTTATCTCCTTCAACTTGAATCGTCTGTGAAGCTTCATCAAAAGTTTCATTAGTAATATCTAAAATCCCTAAGATTGATGATAAATTTCTATTACTATCCGCTAAAATCGGGTATGTTACACCTTCAATTCCACCATTATCCTTAGAAGTACTTAACCATGCAAAATGAACCTCAGGTGTATCACAAGAAGCGCCAATTACAATTGTATTTCTTTTTTCGAATTCCGCCAATGCAGCTTGAAAAGCGTGTAATTCTGTAGGACAAACAAATGTAAAATCTTTTGGGTACCAAAACAATAGCACTTTCTTTTTGTTTTTTACTGCTTCTTCTAATACATTTAATTTAAACGTATCACCCATTTCATTCATTGTGTCTACGTTTAAATCTGGAAATTTCTTACCTACTAATGTTGCCATACTTTGTATATTATTTATATATATTATTAATTATTTTCAAATTGCAAATATAACACCGTAATATTTCTTTAAAATAAAAAAGTTAATGTTAACTATTTATATATATATCAGCTTTACTTATAGTGTAAACCTCTTGCAATCGAATTCAATTATTTGTTGATAAATAATCATGGAGTTAGATTAATTGCTATAGTTTTTAGTTATGATTAAATAAAAAATATAGATAAAAATTATTCAAAAGTTTATTGTAAATTTGAGATATCAATCTATAAAATAATCAAAAAATGAATAATAACGATGGAGATATTGGCAAATGCCCTTTTATGGGAGGAGCTCAAAAACAGACAGCTGGTAACGGAAACTCGGTGCGAGATTTTTGGCCAAATGAGTTGAAATTAAATATTCTCCGTCTTAATGGGGAGTCGTCAAACCCGATGGCTAAAAATTTTGATTATGCAACTGCCTTTAATAGCATTGATTATGCAGCATTAAAAAAAGATGTGATGGACTTTATGACTGATTCACAAGATTGGTGGCCAGCAGATTATGGGCACTATGGACCTTTTATGGTTCGAATGGCATGGCATAGTGCTGGAACTTACAGGGTTGGAGATGGTCGTGGTGGAGCGCGTTCTGGTTCACAGCGATTTGCACCAATAAATAGTTGGCCAGATAATGGTAATTTAGATAAAGCTCGTTTATTACTATGGCCAATTAAGAAGAAATACGGAAATAAATTATCTTGGGCGGATTTAATGATACTTGCAGGAACTTGTGCTATGGAATCTATGGGATTCGAAACCTTTGGTTTTGCTGGTGGACGAGAAGATGTTTGGGAACCAGAACAAGATATATATTGGGGCTCAGAAACTGTTTGGGGAGAAAATGAAGAACGATATGCAGAAGGTGAATTAGAAGACCCACTTGCCGCTGTAATGATGGGGTGGATTTATGTAAACCCAGAAGGACCAAACGGAAATCCAGATCCAATGGGTTCTGCTAAAGACGTAAGAGAAACATTTGGTAGAATGGCAATGAATGATGAAGAAACAGTAGCTCTTGTTGCTGGCGGACATACATTTGGTAAAGCGCATGGTGCTGCAGATCCTAGTAAATATGTTGGACCATCTCCACATGGAGCTCCTATAGAAGAAATGAGTACTGGCTGGAAAAATACTTATAAATCTGGTGTTTTAGATGATACAATTACAAGTGGAATAGAAGGCGCTTGGACACCAAACCCAACAACTTGGGACCATGATTATTTTGAAGTATTATTAAACTACGATTGGGAATTAACTAAAAGTCCTGCAGGTGCACATCAATGGAAACCAACAGCAGCTTCAAATGCTAAAAAAGCTCCAAAAGCTGGTGACGCAAATAACACACAAGACTTAATGATGACAACTGCGGATATTGCTTTAAAAGTAGATCCTAAATATTTAGAAATTTCTAAACGTTTTCACAAAGATCACAAAGCTTTTGAAGATGCTTTTGCAAGAGCATGGTATAAACTAACACATAGAGATATGGGACCAATTTCTCGTTATTTAGGTCCAGAAACTCCAAAAGAAGAATTGCTTTGGCAAGATTCAATTCCCAAAGGAACAACACTTTCTGATACCGAAATTGTAACATTAAAAGAAGCTATTTCAAATTCAGAATTATCTATTTCTCAATTAGTAACGACTGCTTGGGCTTCTGCTTCAACTTTTAGAGGTTCAGACTTGAGAGGTGGTGCGAATGGAGGAAGAATTTGTTTACAACCACAAAAAAGTTGGGCGGTAAATAATCCATATGAATTAAACAAAGTACTAACCGTTTTAGAGGAAGTTAAGAAAAATTTTAACGGCACTGTTTCTATGGCAGATTTAATTGTTTTAGGAGGTTCTGTTGGTGTTGAAAAAGGAGTAAAAAATGCAGGTCATACGATTTCTGTTCCTTTTACCTCCGGAAGAGGAGATGCTTCTCAAGAGCAAACAGATTTAATCTCTTTTGGTTATTTAGAACCAAAAGCTGACGGATTTAGAAATTTTATCAAAAAAGATTTAAAATTAGCTGCAGAAGAATTATTAATTGACAAAGCTCAACTATTAACACTTAGTATACCAGAAATGAGTATTTTAATTGGCGGCCTAAGAGTTTTAGGAGCTAATTACGATGCTTCTAAATATGGTGTCTTCACAGATAATATTGGCACTCTTTCGAATGATTTCTTTATAAATATCTTAGATTTTAGCACTACTTGGAAAGCAACCTCTAAAGACGATACTTTATTTGAGGGAACGGATAGAAAAACAGGTGAAATTAAATTTAGAGGAACAAGAGCTGATTTAATTTTTGGATCAAACACAGAACTGAGAGCTGTTGCAGAAGTATATGCTGCAGATGATGCGAAAGAACGTTTTATAAATGATTTTGTACTTACCTGGGCTAAAGTGATGAATCTTGATCGATTTGATCTTAAAAAATAAGTAACACTTATTATACAAAAAAAGGGAATCAAATTATTTTGATTCCCTTTTTTCACTTTAAGTAATTCTTTTTGCTGTAATAATTATTTCTTTTTGTTTCTTGTTTCTTGTTTCTTGTTTCTAATACATTATTTTTTTTACTTCCACCTTTTCACAGCCCACTTTTAACTATTTACTAGCAAATAATTTTATATCGTTTGCAGATACTTCTTTTTCTCCAAGAATGATTAAACGCTCTACAACATTTCTTAATTCACGAATATTTCCCGTCCAATCATATATTTTTAATAGATTAATTGCTTCTGATGAAAAGGTTTTTTTAGGAGTTCCTTGTTCTTGTGATATTTTTGTGGTGAAAAAATCTACCAATAAAGAGATATCATCTCTTCTATCATTTAATGCAGGAACATTAATTAGGATAACCGCTAACCTGTGATACAAATCTTCTCTAAAACGTCCTTCAGAAATTTCTTTATTTAAGTCCTTATTTGTTGCTGCTACGACCCTAACATCTACTTTAATATCTCTATCAGAACCAACTCTAGAAATTTTACTTTCTTGAAGTGCCCTTAAAACTTTTGCTTGTGCAGACAAGCTCATATCACCAATTTCATCTAAGAAAATAGTTCCTCCATTTGCAGCTTCAAACTTACCGGCTCTATCTTTATTTGCTCCTGTAAAAGAACCCTTTACATGTCCAAATAATTCGCTTTCTATTAATTCTGATGGAATTGCAGCACAATTCACTTCAATCATTGATGCTTTAGAACGGTCTGACTTTTCATGCAACCAATGAGCAACAATCTCTTTACCTGTCCCATTTGGTCCTGTAATTAAAACTCTTGCATCAGTTGCTGCTACTTTTTCTATGATATCTTTAATGTGAGAAATAGCAGCACTCTCACCAACCATTTCATAATTCTTACTAACTTTTTTCTTAAGCCTTTTATTCTCTACTACTAAATCTTTTTTCTCTAGAGCGTTTCTTACTGTATTTAAAAGACGGTTTAAATCTGGTGGTTTTGATATATAATCAAAAGCTCCTAAACGCATGGTATTAACTGCTGTATCTAAATCGCCATGACCAGATATCATAACAATTGGAATTTCTGGCTTTATTTTTTTTGCTTTCTCTAGCACCTCAACACCATCCATTTTTGGCATTTTAATATCACATAAAACCAAATCATAGTCGTTATTTTTTATCATCTCAATACCTAATAAACCATCTTCTGCTTCTTCTACATGATAGCTATCGTTTTCTTCTGAAATAATTTTTTTAAGCACCCTTCTGATAGATGCTTCATCTTCTATGACCAGTATTTTACTCATATTATTTTCTCTTTTTCTTATTTATCTTTTCTCTCCAAAAAGATGTACATCTCTCTGTGGAAAAGGAATTGAAACATTATGTTCTCTAAATTTTTTATCAATTTTAAAACGCAAATCACTTTTAATTTTTAAATGTGTATAACTATCATTTATAGAAAAACGCAGCCTAAACTGTAATGAACTATCTGCAAAATCCATAAACAAAACATCTGGAGTTTTACTTTTTAAAACTCTTGGATGTTCTTTTGCAACATCTATTAATATTTTTTTAACTTTCTCTACATCTGAACCATAAGCGACACCGATATCTAATGTTTCTATCGTTGTAGTTCCGTTTTGTGTCCAATTAAACAAACTGTTTGTTAAAAATTTATGATTTGGTATAATCAATACTTTATCATCTATTGTAACTGCTATTGTAGTTCTTAATTTAACTTCAAGAACCTTGCCAACTTTTCCATCAACTTCTACAATATCATTTACAGTTAGTGTTTTATCCAACAGAATAAAAATCCCTGAAATAATATCTTGGAACAAGGTTTGAAGTCCTAAACCAATACCAACTAATAAAGCTGCGGAACCTGCTAACAGAACACCTACTTGTATCCCCGAGGACTCTAAAGCAGTGATAATTACAATGATGTAAATAAAATATTTTAGAAATGAAAATATCGCTTTAAACTTTCCTTTGTCTTCTTCATCTAATCTTTTGGTTACCACCTTTCTTATCGTCTTAAGTAAGAAGTTTGTAAGCAATAAAATGAAAATCAGAAAAAGAATTGTTTTTACATCTAAGTGAATTTTATCACTTATTTCAAAAGAATAATTTAAAAAATCTTTAATTTTATTCATGAGTTATCCTTTATATTTTAACCATTTATATAAATCACTGTAAGTTGGTTTTTTACCATACATTAAAATACCTACTCTATAAATTTTAGCGGCCAACCATACCATGAATACAAAAGTAACTAATAATAATGTCATAGAAATTGCCAATTCATACCAAGAAACGCCAAAAGGAACTCTCATTAACATCACGATAGGCGAAGTAAATGGAATATGTGAAAAGAGAACTGCTATAGATCCGTGAGGGTCATTCATTACAGTAGCAAAACCAACATAAACCCCTAAAATTAGTGGCAACATAATTGGCAACATAAATTGCTGTGTATCTGTTTCATTATCAACTGCAGCACCAACTGCGGCAAACATTGAGCTATATAGCATATAGCCTCCTAAAAAATAAAATATAAATAAAACAAACATTTTTAAAATTGGTAATCTTAAAATTTCTTGAATTATTAATTGCATTTTATCCATACCTGCAGCTTGTTTTGCTGCTTCTAATTGCTCTGCTGATAATTTTGCAGTTTGCATTTCTACCATATCTATTCCGAAAATAGAAGATGCGACTGTCGTAATTATAAATATCAGAATTCCCCAAATTAAAAACTGTAATAACCCTGCAGAAGCATTTCCAATAATTTTACCTAACATTAATTGAAATGGTTTTACTGAGGAAACGATAATCTCTACAATTCTGCTTGTTTTTTCCTCAATGACACTCCTCATTACAGAGGTTCCGTAAATCATGACAAACATCATTAACATATAACCCGCAATTAGACCCACACCAATTTTTAACCCGTTTATTAATTTAGATGATTCTTCTCCTGAAAAATTAATCATTTTAATGTCAGACTGAATTTTTGAGGCATTAATTTTCTCAAGATCAATCCCAAAACTATTCAGTTTTTTATTTCTTAATTTACGTTCTATTTTAGTTTCTAAAGAATTCATAACAGACATTCCTGGTGAGTCTTTTGAATAAAACTCGATAGCATTTGCTAAAACTTCTAAACTATCTTGCTTGGGAATAATTAGAGCACCATAATAATCTCCCTCTTCCACTTTGTTCTTTGTTTCTTCAATTCCTAAAACAGTAAAATCTTGATAATGTATAGTTTTAGTGTCCTTAAAATCGTCTTTCGTAAACAATCCAGAATTATCTACATAAACGATTTCCTTTACTTTTTCGTCATTTTTTTTCATCAAGAAAAAAACCAAAGCTCCCATACCAACCAATAATATAGGACTTAAAAAAGTCATCATGATAAATGATTTGTTACGAACTTTAGCAATAAACTCTCTGTGTATAATTAGTTTTAACTTGCTCATTTTCTAATTGTTTTTATTTATTGCTTGAATAAAAATATCATTTGCATTTGGTATCAATTCAACAAAATGCTGCACTTCTCCTCTACTTGTTAAAAATGATAATAATTCATTTGCTGAATTCGTTTTTCCTAATTTCACATTTAACGTTAACTCATTTCCTAATAGCTTAAAATCCGCAGGTAAAACATCAAAGTTTTGTTTTAAGGAAGCTTCCACTTCTTTCGGATTCAATGTATTTAATCCTACTTGAAAAGTATGGGTTCTAAACTGACGTTTGATATCATTTAATTTTCCATCTAAAATTTTATTTGATTTATCAATCAATGCAATTTCATCACACATTTCCTCAACAGACTCCATTCTATGGGTAGAAAAAATAATTGTGGCTCCTTTATCTCGTAATTGTAAAATTTCTTGCGCAATTAACTGTGCATTTATAGGATCAAATCCAGAAAAAGGTTCATCAAAAATTAATAATTTTGGCTCATGTAAAACAGTCACAATAAATTGTACTTTTTGTGCCATTCCTTTAGAAAGTTCTTCAATCTTTTTTCCCCACCAAGCAGAAATATCAAATTTATCAAACCAATATTTTAAGCGTTTCTTGGCTTCAGCTTTGCTCAATCCTTTTAATTGTGCCAAATACAAAGCTTGTTCACCAACTTTCATTGATTTATACAAACCACGTTCTTCTGGTAAATAACCAATATCTGCTGTATGTTTTGGTGACAAAGTTTCTCCGTCTAAAATAATTGACCCAGAATCTGCCATTGTTATTTGATTGATAATTCTTATTAAAGAGGTTTTTCCAGCTCCGTTTGGACCTAATAAACCATAAACACTTCCTTTAGGAATATGAATGGAAACATCATTTAATGCTCTAAAATCTCCATAATTTTTTACAACATTATTTATTTCTAGTAAATTTTTCATTAACAATTTTTATTTTTTTTTAAAAATACAATACATACAAATCTAGGTGTTTTATAACTATTAGTAGTTAAAAGTAATGAATGGTTACACTTTAAAAAATGTTAAATTTACTATGCATGCATAACTTTTCTGCAGTTTACTATGCGCGCATAGTAAATTTGTATATCTTTGGAACCATGGATAAAGATAAATCTATAGATCATCAACTAAGAGCTACATGGCAAGCAGTTGCTAAAATGTACAACGAACAAGCAGCTAATTATGGTAGCACTATGGCTATGGCTTTTGTTTTATTAACTATTGACAACCAAAATGGTACACCATCTACTTCTCTTGGACCATTAATGGGAATGGAGCCAACAAGTCTTTCTAGGATTTTGAAATCGATGGAAGATAAAGGGGCTATTTCTAGAGAAAAAAACCCAGATGATGGTAGAAGTGTAATTATTAAATTAACAGATTATGGTTTAGAAATGCGTGAATTTTCTAAAAACCATGTTTATCAATTTAACAATGTTGTAAGAGATTATGTCACAGAAAAAGAATTAGAAAGTTTCTTTAAAGTAACCTCAACTATTAATAAGTTAATTGCAGATAAAGACATTTATAAATCAGTTAACCAAGATAAATAAGAAATATAACAAACAATAATCAAATGACAAGAAGAATTAAAAAAGTAGCAATTATTGGATCTGGTATTATGGGTTCTGGTATTGCGTGTCACTTTGCTAATATTGGAGTTGAAGTTCTTTTGTTGGACATTGTTCCAAGAGAATTAAATGACAAAGAAAAAGCAAAAGGACTTACGTTAGAAGACAAAATAGTTCGTAATCGTTTAGTAAATGATGCTTTAACTACTTCTTTAAAATCAAAACCCTCTCCTATATACAGTCAAAAATTTGCAAGCAGAATTACCACTGGTAATTTAGATGACGATATTGCAAAAATTGCTGATGTAGATTGGATAATGGAAGTTGTTGTAGAACGCTTAGATATCAAAAAACTTGTTTTTGAAAAATTAGAAAAATATAGAACTCCTGGAACTTTAATTACATCTAATACTTCTGGAATTCCAATTAAATTCATGAATGAAGGAAGAAGTGAAGATTTCCAAAAGCATTTTGCTGTAACTCACTTTTTTAACCCTCCAAGATATTTAAAACTTTTTGAGGTTGTTCCAGGACCTAACTGTAAACAAGAAGTTACAGACTTCTTAATGATGTATGGTGATAAATTTTTAGGTAAAACTTCGGTTTTAGCAAAAGATACTCCAGCATTTATTGGAAATAGAATTGGAATCTTTGGCATTATGAGTTTGTTTCATGTTGTAAAAGAAATGGGCTTAACAATTGAGGAAGTAGATAAATTAACAGGGCCCGTTATTGGTCGTCCAAAATCTGCAACTTTTAGAACGATTGATGTTGTTGGTTTAGATACATTGGTGCACACAGCTAATGGTGTAAAAGATAATTGTCCTGAAGATGAGATGAGAGACCAATTTGTCATTCCTGATTTTGTAAACAAAATGATGGAAAATAAATGGTTAGGAAGCAAAACCAAACAGGGTTTTTATAAAATGACCAAAGATGCGAAGGGTAAAAGAAATATTTTATCATTAGACTTAAATACTTTAGAATATAGAGAAAAGAAATCTGCAAAATTTGCAACTTTAGAACTTACGAAAACGATTGATAATGTTGTTGATCGCTTTAAAGTTTTAGTTGCAGGAAAAGATAAGGCTGGTGAATTCTACAGAAAGAGCTTTGCAGCAATGTTTGCTTACGTTCAAAATAGAATTCCAGAAATTTCTGATGAATTATACAGAATAGATGATGGCTTAAGAGCTGGTTTTGGATGGGAACATGGACCTTTCCAAATTTGGGATGCCGTTGGTATTGAAAAAGGTGTAGAAATAATGAAGGCTGAAGGTAAGGAACCCGCAGCTTGGATAACGGAAATGTTGGCAAATGGTCAAACATCATTTTACAGTATCAAAGAAGGAGCAACTCATTATTATGATATTCCTGCAAAAGCACACGTTAAAAAACCAGGGCAAGATTCTTTTATCATTTTAGATAATATTAGAAAATCAAACGAAGTTTGGAAAAACTCTGGCGCTATAATTGAAGATTTAGGAGACGGTATTATAAACTTAGAGTTCCAATCTAAAATGAATACCATTGGTGGTGATGTCTTAGCAGCGGTTAACAAAGCAATTGATTTAGCCGAAAAGAACTATCAAGGATTAATCATTGGTAATCAAGCAGCAAATTTTTCTGTAGGTGCTAATATTGGTATGATTTTTATGATGGCAGCAGAGCAAGAATATGATGAGTTAAATATGGCTATCAAATATTTCCAAGATACCATGATGCGTATGCGTTATTCCGCAATTCCAACTATATCTGCTCCTCATGGAATGGCTTTGGGTGGTGGATGTGAAATATCATTACATGCTGATAAAGTAGTTGCAGCAGCAGAAACTTATATGGGATTAGTCGAGTTTGGAGTTGGTGTAATTCCTGGTGGTGGTGGTTCTAAAGAAATGGCTTTAAGAGCATCTGATTTATTTCATAAAGGAGATGTTCAGTTAAATGTTCTACAAGAACATTTCTTAACAATTGGAATGGCCAAAGTAGCAACTTCTGCTTATGAAGCTTTCGATTTAGGCTTACTTCAAAAAGGAAAAGATGTAGTTGTCGTAAATAAAGAAAGACAAATTGCACAAGCTAAAAAACACGCAATATTAATGGCTGAAGCTGGTTATACACAACCTGTAAGACGCGATGATGTTTTAGTTCTTGGTAAGCAAGCTTTAGGAATGTTCATGGTAGGTACAGATTCTATGCAAGACAGTAAATACATTTCTAAACACGATCAGAAAATCGCAAATAAACTTGGATATGTAATGGCTGGTGGAGATTTATCAGAACCAACCAAAGTTACTGAGCAGTATTTATTAGATCTAGAGCGTGAAGCTTTCTTAAGTTTATGTACAGAACGTAAAACGTTAGAAAGAATTCAACACATGTTAAAAACTGGTAAACCATTAAGAAACTAAGAAAATGAAAACAGCATATATAGTAAAAGGATACAGAACAGCAGTTGCAAAAGCACCTAAAGGATTGTTCAGATTTAAAAGAGCTGATGAATTGGCAGCAGAAACCATCCAATACATGATGGATGAATTGCCAGATTTTGACAAAAAAAGAATTGATGATGTTATTGTAGGTAATGCAATGCCAGAAGGTGCTCAAGGATTAAACATGGCAAGATTAATCTCTTTAATGGGATTAAAAATTGAAGATGTTCCTGGAGTAACTGTAAATCGTTTTTGTTCATCAGGGTTAGAAACTATTGGAATGGCAGTTGCAAAAATTCAATCTGGAATGGCAGAATGTATTATTGCAGGTGGTGCAGAAAGCATGAGTTCTGTTCCTATGACAGGTTTTAAACCAGAATTAAATTATGATACAGTTGCTGCTGGTCATGAAGAGTATTATTGGGGAATGGGAAACACCGCAGAAGCTGTTGCAAATGAATTTAAAATTTCTAGAGCAGATCAAGATGAATTTGCTTTAAATTCACATTTAAAAGCATTAAAAGCGCAAGCAGAGGGTCGTTTTCAATCTCAAATTGCCCCTATAAATGTAAATCAAACTTTTGTTGATGCAAACGGAAAGAAAGCTACCAAGTCTTATACTGTAAATAAAGATGAAGGTCCACGTATGGGATCAAATTTAGCAGGTTTATCAAGATTACGTCCTGTCTTTGCTGCCGATGGAAGTGTAACAGCAGGAAATTCATCTCAAATGAGTGATGGTGCTGCTTTTGTTTTGGTTATGAGCGAAGATATGGTGAAAGAATTAAATCTAGAACCAATTGCAAGAATGGTCAGTTATGCTGCCGCGGGTGTACCTCCAAGAATTATGGGTATTGGGCCAGTTGCCGCAATTCCAAAAGCATTAAAACAAGCGGGGTTACAACAAAGTGATATTGATTTAATCGAGTTAAATGAAGCATTTGCATCTCAATCATTAGCTGTAATTCGTGAGTTAGGTTTAAATCCAAATATTATCAATGTAAATGGTGGAGCTATTGCCTTAGGACATCCTTTAGGTTGTACTGGTGCAAAACTATCTGTTCAATTATTTGATGAAATGCGCAAAAGAGAAATGAAAAATAAATACGGAATGGTAACAATGTGTGTTGGAACAGGACAAGGTGCTGCAGGTATTTTTGAATTTTTAAACTAACTTCTAAACTAATATAAAATGGAAACAATAAAAAAAGAGATCTTAAGAGGTGGTCAATTCCTTGTAAAAGAAACAAACTGTGAAGATATATTTACTCCTGAAGATTTTTCAGAAGAGCAAATAATGATGAAAGAAGCCGTTAAAGAATTTAACGAGCGCGAAATTATTGCACATAGAGATCGTTTTGAGGCGAAAGATTATGCCTTAACTGAAGAAGTAATGAAAAAAGCTGGTGAACTTGGCTTTTTAGGCGTAGCTGTCCCTGAAGAATATGGAGGAATGGGAATGGGATTTGTTTCTACAATGATTACCTGTGAATACATTTCTAGTGGAAATGGTTCTTTAAGTACTGCTTTTGGTGCGCATACAGGAATTGGTACAATGCCAATTACCTTATACGGTACAGAAGAGCAAAAGCAAAAATACGTTCCTAAATTAGCAACAGGAGAATGGATGGGCGCATATTGTTTAACAGAGCCAGGTGCAGGATCTGACGCTAATTCGGGTAAAACGATGGCAGAAATTTCTGCAGATGGAAAATCATACAAAATTAACGGACAAAAAATGTGGATTTCAAATGCAGGTTTCTGTAATTTGATGATCGTTTTTGCTCGTATAGAAAATGATAAAAATATTACTGGTTTTATCGTTGAATACGATGCTGCGAATCCAAATGGAATTGTCCTAGGTGAAGAAGAGCATAAATTAGGAATTAGAGCAAGTTCTACGCGACAGGTCTTTTTTAACGATACAGTTGTCCCTGCAGAAAATATGCTATCTGTTAGAGGTGGTGGGTTTAAAATTGCTGTAAACGCCTTAAATGTTGGCCGTATTAAATTAGCTGCAGCCTGTTTAGATTCTCAAAGAAGAATTATTGATACTGCTTTAAAATACGCAACTGAGCGCAAACAATTTAAGACACCTATTGCAGATTTTGGAGCAATCAAAGCGAAATTAGCAGAAATGGCAACCAATACTTATGCTGGTGAATCTGCTAGTTACAGAGCTGCAAAAAACATTGAAGATAGAATTGCTATGCGAATAGCCGAAGGAAACTCTCATCAAGAAGCAGAATTAAAAGGGGTAGAAGAATATGCTATTGAATGTTCTATTTTAAAAGTTGCAGTTTCAGAAGATGTACAAGCTTGTGCAGATGAAGGAATTCAAATTTTTGGAGGAATGGGCTTTTCTGAAGAAACACCAATGGAAGCAGCTTGGAGAGATGCACGTATTGCACGAATTTATGAAGGTACTAATGAAATTAACAGAATGCTTTCTGTTGGTATGTTAGTAAAAAAAGCAATGAAGGGACATGTAGATTTACTTGGACCTGCAACTTCAGTAGCAAACGAATTAATGGGTATTCCTTCTTTTGACACACCAGATTATTCAGAATTATTTGCTGAAGAAAAAGAGGTAATTGCAAATTTAAAAAAAGTTTTCTT
>LAQA01000019.1:49369-52641 GCA_000981625.1 Flavobacteriaceae bacterium ASP10-09a | reverse complement strand
TTAACAGCTTCAAAACCAAATCCTGAAATTTTTGAGAAAGCCGTTATTTTAGGGAAAACACCAAAACAAAATTGTATTGTAATTGAAGATTCTAATAATGGCGTAAAAGCTGCTAATGATGCAGGTATTTTTGTTTTTGGCTATAAAAACCCTATGGCTGAAGACCAAACTTTAGAAAATGCTGATTTTGTGATTGAGGACTTTAAAGAATTAAAAGCTATGATTTAGAGCAAGAAGTTTTCTTTCTAGACTCTAAAATAAAAAAAAGATTAGGGTAAATCATCAAACCATGAATTATCAAAATAGTAAAGAGCTACATGTTTAACAAAATATCGTTAAAATTACTTTCTAGTCCAATATAATGTTTCCTAATTATTTTCCTATTGGCAAACCCTCAGTACTTCCCCATTCTGTCCAAGAGCCATCATAAACAGCATGGTTTTTTATACCTGACACTTCTGCTCCTAGAGCTAATACTGAAGCTGTAATTCCTGTTCCGCAAGAAAAAATAAATTCTTTCTTTTTTGGGTTTATTTTATTAAAAAATATTTTTAAATCTTTTTTAGATTTCAGCATGCCATTTTCTATAATTTCAGAATATGGCATACTTATAGAATTAGGAATATGACCTCCCTTAACTTCAGTTCTAGGTTCTATTTCTGTTGCATAAAAACGTCCTTTAGAACGAGCATCAGCTATTAATATAGTTTCATTTTTTATAGCTAAAAAAACATCATTTGTAAACTTTATTTTATTTTTTTGATAATTTACTGCAAAATCTCCTGGTTTATAAGAGTGATTCTGTGAATCTTCAGTTGGGTATTCTTTAGATTTCCATTCAGGAAAACCTCCATCTAAAACAGCTATATTTTCAAAGCCCATTAATTGAAACATCCACCAAACTCTTGGTGAAGAATAGATACCTAAACTATCATAAACAACAATTATCGAATCTTTACTTATGCCAATATCTCTTGCTTTAATTTCAAAATCTATTGAAGACAAAATCGTGTTTGGAAAAGCTGCTTTTTTATCGGAAAAAACGTTTTTTATATCAAAAAAAACAGCGCCCTTAATTTGCTTTTTATTATTAGTTTTGGATGATTTTTTTTGTGATGTAACTTTAGAAATAGTGCAGTCTAAAATAATTAAGTTTTCGTTTCCTAAATTAGATTTTAACCAATCTACAGAAACGATCGCTTTTGTTATTTTTAAAGACATTATAGTTTTCTTAAGCTTAAAATTATTTTACACCTTCATAATTATCATCCCAATTTTTGGGTTTAGGATCATGAAGCTTACCCAGAGATTTTGCAACTAACATAGATACTGTTGCATCACCTGTTACATTTACAACTGTTCTACACATATCTAATGGTCTATCTACAGCAAAAATAAGTGCTAATCCAATAGGTAACAGTTCAGGAGGAAAACCAATAGATTCAAGAACAATAACCAACATTACCATACCTGCACTTGGTACAGCGGCACTTCCAATAGAAGCTAATAGTGCAGTCGCTATGATCACTAATTGATTCGTAAAAGTTAATCCTTCTGGCCAAATAACTTGCATAATAAATACTGCAGCAATGCCTTGATATAAACTTGTTCCATCCATATTTACAGTTGCACCTACCGGTAGAACAAAACCTGAAACTTCTTTATCTACACCTAAATGTTCTTCAACACGCTCCATAGTTACAGGAAGCGTAGCTGCACTAGAACTTGTAGAGAAAGCTAATAATTGAGCTGGAGAAATTTGCTTTAAAAACCACAAAGGTGATTTTTTTGCATAAACCTTTACTAAAATTAAATAGAAGCCAATCATTAAAACTAAACCTCCAACTACACAAAATGCATATTGTAATAACTTTAAAAGTATTTCTGTATCATCAAAAGCAATAATAACATTTGCCATTAAAGCAAATACAGCGTAAGGTGCAAAAAGCATAATGAGATCAACCATTTTCATAACAACTTCGTTGAGTGAATCAAAAAATTTCACTAACGGTGTTGCTTTCTCTTCTGGAATTAATAAAAGACTAATACCAACAAATAATGCAAAGAAAATGATTTGCAGCATTTTTGCTTCGCCTAAAGATTTAATTATGTTTGTTGGAAAAATATCTATTAAAGGTTGTAAGGGTCCTGTATTTTGCTGTGCACTGGCTTTAACTAGTTTATCTTTTACACCTGCATCATTCTCATATTTTAATTTGATTTTTTCTATGGTAGCTTCAGACATACCAACTCCAGGTTGTATCGTATTTACAATAGTTAAACCAATAATTATGGCAATTAATGTAGTACCAACATAAATTATAATGGTACGTAATCCCATTGTTTTAATTTTTGAGATATCTTTTAAATCTGATATTCCTTTAATTAATGACGCAAGAATTAATGGTACAGCAATTAACTTTAATAGATTGATAAAAATTTCACCAAATGGTGAAATCCAATCACTAACAAAACCTTTTCCTCCAATTATAGAATTCATAATAAAACCAAAAAGGATTCCTAATACCATTCCAATTATTATTTTCCAATGTAGCGCTAGTTTTTTCATTTTATCTATTTAGTTAATTTGATAATTTTTTCGAAAGATAAAAAAAGTAAAGAACTCTTTCTATGCTTTCAAATATATTTAAAAAAAAACATTAAAATACCATTAAAACGAATGACTTTTAAGTCCTAAAACATTTTTATTTTTAATCTTTAAAAAATATACTGCTAGATTTTTTATTTAAATCGATAAAGTGTTGTGCTACTATTAATCTTTTAATTCTATTTTTTATAATATACAAGTTGTATATATCTATTTAATAAATTTATTATAAACGAATTAACAGCTTTCCTGAATTTTTTTTTACAAGAAAGTCTTTATATGGAAGTAACAATAATTAGGGAAATTAGTGATTATACTTGGTAATTTTTTAAGAAAATAACTTGTAAAATTTTAGAGGATAAAAAAGCTTGAACTTATTCTTTAAGCTTTTCTATTATACCTTAGATTTATAACAAGACTTATAAATATCTTCATAAACTGGTAAAATATTTTGCAAAGAAAATCTTCTTGTATGTTCTTTTGCATTCTTTTTAAATTGATTTAAAATAGCATCTTCTTTTAAAATAGAAATAGCATTTTTAGCCATGTCTTCTATATCACCTAAATCACTTAAAAAACCTGTTTCGCCATGAATATTAACCTCCGGCAAACCTCCTGTATTTGTTGAAATAATAGCAGTTTTTGCAGCCATGGCTTCAAGCGC
>LAQA01000019.1:15347-49303 GCA_000981625.1 Flavobacteriaceae bacterium ASP10-09a | reverse complement strand
AACTTTGTCTGTAATGCCTAATTTTTTGGTCAAAACTTCTGCTTTTGCTCTATCAGGACCTTCACCTATCATCAATAATTTAGAAGGAATTTCTTTTTGAACTTCATAAAAGATCTTTACGACATCTTCAACCCTTTTTACAGGTCTAAAGTTACTTATATGTGTCAAAATTCTTTCATTTGGTTGTGCTAAAGCACTTCTTTTACATTCTTGATTTTCTGCTTTATCATATTTTTCAACATCAATAAAATTATAAACAACTTGTATCTCTTTTTTAATATTAAAAAGTTGATTTGTAGTCTGCTTTAAATTGTTAGAAACAGCAGTAACAACATCAGAGTTATTAATACTAAATTCAACAGCAGTTTTATAGGTTGGATGACTACCAACCAAGGTAATATCTGTACCATGTAAAGTTGTTACTACTTTTACAGAAATCCCTTTTTCTTTCAACATTTGTTTTGCCATAAAAGCTGCATAAGCGTGCGGAATTGCATAATGTACATGTAAAACTTCAAGTTGATGCTTTTCAACAACTTCGACCATTTTACTAGATAACGCCAACTCATAAGGTTGATATTGAAACAATGGATATTCTTCAATTAAAACTTGATGAAAATGTAATTTATGTGATAAGAAATCTAAACGAACTGGATGATTATATGTAATAAAATGCACTTCGTGGCCATTATCAGCCAAAGCCATCCCTAACTCAGTTGCTACGACTCCGCTTCCACCAAAGGTGGGATAACAAACAATTCCTATCTTCATATTATGATTGAAAGATTTTATAATTAAAAATTAAAGCAAAAACTAGATTACTTAGTCGTAAAGATAGCTGTATTATAACATTTTAAATCCAAATAAAAACATAAAAAAACCTACAATAAAAATTGTAGGTTGTGCTATTAAAAATATACTAAAATAAATTAAGTATTAATAATCTCCTAAAGTTGCAGGATTTTGCGCTAAAGCGTTCTCTAACTGGTCATCACTAGGTGCTTTTCCATGCCATGCATGGGTGTGCATCATAAAATCTACTCCATTACCCATTTCTGTGTATAGTAAAATACAAACTGGTTTTCCTTTTCCTGTTAATGATTTTGCTTCAGCTAAACCGGCTAAGATTGCTTCAATATCATTTCCTTTTTTTACTTCTAAAACTTCCCAACCAAAAGCTTCAAACTTTGCTTTGATACTTCCCATTGGTAAAACATCATCCGTAGCACCATCAATTTGCTTTCCATTTAAATCGATCGTAGCAATAATATTATCAACTTTTTTTCCAGATGCATACATAATTGCTTCCCAGTTTTGACCTTCTTGCAACTCACCATCTCCATGTAAAGTATATACTAATTTATCATCACCATTTAATTTTTTAGCTTGAGCAGCTCCTAAACCAACAGACATTCCTTGCCCTAAAGAACCAGAAGCAATTCTTACTCCAGGTAGACCTTCATGAGTTGTTGGATGCCCTTGTAAACGAGAATCTAACAATCTAAAAGTTGCTAATTCTGAAACTGAGAAAAATCCACTATGAGCTAAAACACTGTAAAAAACAGGTGAAATATGACCATTAGAAAGAAAAAATAAATCTTCTGTTTTTCCATCCATATTAAATTCTGTAGAATACTCCATTACTTCTTGATACAAACAAGTAATAAATTCTGCACATCCTAAAGAACCTCCTGGATGACCAGAATTTACAGCATGTACCATTCTTAATATGTCTCTACGTACTTGTTGCGTAAAATCTTGTAATTGTTGTGTTGTTGGCATTTTGTTATTTTAATTTGATGACAAAAGTAATTTTTTTAGTAGCAACTAACAAGATTATTTATGAGCAAAAATTAGGGTTATTAACAATTATAATGAGATTTCTCCTTAAAAGAGTTGCTTTTTGCTTTGAATCAGAGGAAATACTTAAATTCAACAAGATTCAATTAACAAAAATTTTTTGTGTTGAATAATTATAAATATTACGTTTTTTGCTTTTTTTTCTTTGCTGCAGGAAACAAAACATTATTCAATATTAATCTATAACCAGGTGAAGTTGGATGTAAATCTAATTCAGTTTTTGGATCTCCCACTCTATGAGTGTAATCTTCAGGATCATGTCCGCCATAAAATGTAAACATTCCTTTTCCTTTTGTACCATGAATATAACGTGCTTCTCTATTGGTTCTATTTTCTCCTAAAACCAATACATTTGTTTTTACCGTATTTCTGTCAAAAGAAGTGGTTTGCCCCATAAAACCTTTCACTAAAGTTGTATGATTCTGAGTTAACATTGTTGGAACAGGATCCCATTTAGCAGAAAATTCTATCAAAGAAAAATAATCTGAAGTTTTCGGAATTTTACGTTTACGAGTCATATCGATAGAAGAAAACTCATATGTTGTTGGACTTCTAACTAAATCAAAATCTTTAAAAGCTAACGTTTTATTATAATTAATTTTAGATTGGTAATTAGTTGTTGTAGCATCTCCATCAAACATCGCTTCTGCAATATCTACTCCCTCAGCAGATAAAGCAATATCAAAACTATCCGTTGCAGAACACATTGCAAACATAAATCCACCACCAATTACATAATCTCTAATCTTTTTTGCAACAGCTAATTTTTCATCAGAAACTTTAGAAAAGCCAAGTTCATCAGCTAATTTTTCTGAATTTTGTTTTGCTTGAATATACCAAGGTGCCGTTCTAAAAGAACCATAAAACTTCCCGTATTGACCTGTAAAATCTTCATGATGTAAATGAAGCCATTCGTATATAAGTAACTTATCTGCTAAAACATCTTTATCATAAATTACATCAAAAGGAATTTCTGCATAGGTTAAAACCATCGTTACAGCGTCATCCCAAGGCATTTTATCTTTTGGAGAATACACGGCTATTTTTGGCGCTTTCTCTAAAGTTACTGCATCTTGATTAGAAGATGGTGCAGATATTTCTTGCAATATTAATTGCGCTTTAGCATCAGAAATTACTTGATACGAAACGCCACGTATTTTACATTCATTCTCAATAATCTTATTGTTTTCTATTAAAAAAGCACCGCCGTCATAATTCAATAACCATTTCGATTTTAAGCCCGCTTCCAAACCGAAAAAAACAATTCCATAAGCTTTTAAATGGTTTTTCTGATTATCATGACTCATAGGTACATAAATAAAAGATGCCCAAATTGAATTTGAAATAAATAGAAATATGAGTAATGTTAGTAATTTTTTCAATGTAAAATTATCTTTTTAGATGATTAATTATGATACTTTCTAAGCCAAGCTAAAGTATGAGCTACTTTACTAATTAAATTACTAGGTTTTCGAGCAATACCGTGCGATGCTCCAGGAATTTCAACTAAAACAGTTTTAATTTTTCTTAACTTTAAAGCATGATATAATTGTTTTGCTTCACTTGGAGGTGTTCGTAAATCGTTCATACCAACCATGACCATTGTTGGTGTTTCTATATTGCCAACGAGCGAAATTGGTGAAAACTTCCAATAGGTTTCGAAGTTTTCCCATGGTTGACCAATATACCGCGAATTCGCATACCCAAAATAATTGTCAGCAACCAACGTTTTACTAATCCAATTCATAACTGGTTTTACAACAACTGCGGCTTTGAATCGATTGTTTTTACCAATCATCCAAGCAGTCATTATTCCTCCTGCACTTCCTCCAGTAACATATAATTTTTCGTTATCAACAACTCCTTTTTTAACTAAATAATCCACACCATCCATTACATCATTATAATCTTGTCCTGGATAATTATTATACAATAAGTTAGCGAACTCTTCTCCGTAACTTGTACTTCCTCTTGGATTTGGATAAAATACGACATAACCATCCGCAGCATATAATTGAATTTCTGCACTAAAACGATCTCCATAGTTTAGAATTGGACCACCATGGTTTTCTACCAATAATGGATATTTTTTTAACGCATCATAAAAAGGTGGTTTTACTATCCAACCTTGTATGTCTCTTCCATCATAAGAAGATTTGTACCAAACCGTTTCTGTTTTACCCAATTCTCTATGATTTAAAACATCTTGATTTAAATTCGTAATAAGTATTGATGCTTTTTTATGCTGAATGACCGCTAATTCTGCAGGATATTCTGGACGTGATTTTGTGTACACTAAAGTTCCGTTATTTGCAACAGAATAGGACCCTGAAGCATATGGTCTCCCAATGGTTGTTCCACCCAAATTATCTGCAAGCTTCGTTAATTTTCCATTCTTAGAAATATGTGCTACTTTAGAATTACCTTTTTCATCATACGTGCAATACAAACCTTTCCCTTCGCTGTCCCAAGAAATATTTGAAATACTATTATCAAAATCTCCAGAAATCACCTTGCGATTAGTTCCATCGGAATTCATAATATATAATATAGTGTTTTGATGTGCTTGTACTTTATCTTTAAATCCTAGAAATGCAATTAACTTTCCATTCGGAGATGCTTTAGGAGCATAATCTGGACCCTTCTGTGAAGTTAAAGCGGTAATAACTTTAGTTTCCGTATGTACTTTGTATACTTCACTATTTCTGAAATCGTATTCCCAATCTTCCACTCTATTTGCCGAAAAATAAATTTCCCTACCGGTAGTAGAAAAAGACAAACTACCTCCATGATTGTAATTATCACTAGTTATTTGCCTTGGAGTTCCGCCTTCTGCAGGAATTATAAAAATATGAGTAAAGCCAGGTTGCATGTAACCGCGACCATCTGCTTCATGTTTTAATCTATCTGTAATTCTAGCAGGTTTAGCCCATACTGCTCCCTTTGGCTTCTTAGGCATTTTTATTATTACTGGAGCTTTTTTTGAGATAAACATCGTAAAAGCAATTTGTTTTCCATCAGGTGACCAAGAAAGATTACCAGGTGACATTTCTAGTTGCGATAGTTTGGCAATTTGACCAGTTTTTACCCAATACATATAAAGTTCAGCCCCTTCATCGGTGGAACTTACAAAAGCTATTCGATCTCCGTTTGGTGACCATTTTGCTTGTGACTCGCTTACTTCTCTTGATGTTAATTTTCTATGAAAAGAACCATCAGTATTAATAATCCAAAGATTTCCTCTAGAATTATCTTTCATAATATCAAATCCGTTTCTTCTGTATATAATTTGTGAAGCATCCGGAGAAATTTGAGGGTCAGAAGCCCATTCTAAAGAAAAAACATCTAAGGGTTGAAAAGCTGTTTTTTTTTCTTGAGAAGATACATTTTGAAAACCTATAAAAAATAATGTAAAAATTAAAATACGCTTCATAAAACTAATATTAAGTTGATGATTCTGTTTTTATAGGATTCTATATTTGGAGAAAATATTGGTGTTTTTTTTATCAAAAACTAAAATACACAATTACTTTGAAGCAATTGTGTATTTATATAATTTTATAAATTATTTAAGACTAAAAAGGAACATCATCAGAATCGTCCCCAAAAGCATCTTTTGGCTCAATTCTTTGATCAGGAAAAACATCATCTGGAAAATCTGCATTCATAGATGATTGGAATTCAGAACTAAAACCTTCTTCTAAATCAGAGAATTTTGCTAAATGTCCTGTAAATTTTAAACGAATATTATCCAAACCACCATTTCTATGTTTAGCGACAATAAATTCACCTTGCCCTTCACATGGTGTATGTTCATCATCATCCCATTCTGTCATTCCATAGTATTCTGGTCTAAAAATAAACGATACAATATCTGCATCTTGCTCAATTGCACCAGATTCACGTAAATCAGATAATAATGGTCTTTTACTTCCTCCACGGGTTTCTACAGCACGTGATAATTGAGAAAGTGCTATTACAGGAACTGCTAATTCTTTTGCTAATGCTTTTAAATTTCTCGAAATCATAGAGATTTCTTGTTCACGGTTTCCTCCAGCTTTTCCTCCTGCAGTCATCAATTGTAAATAATCAATTACAATAATTTTAACGCCATGTTGCGATACCAATCTTCGTGCTTTTGCACGCAAATCGAAAACAGACAGAGAAGGTGTATCATCAATAAAAATAGGAGCATCAGATAATTTCTTAACTTTTACATTTAATTGTTCCCATTCATGAGGCTCTAAATTCCCTTTTCTTAATTTTTCTGATGTTAAACCCGTTTCAGAGGATATCATACGTGTAATTAATTGAACAGAAGACATCTCTAAAGAAAATACAGCAACACCGTGATTAAAATCGATTGCCATATTTTTTGCCATCGAAATTACAAATGCTGTTTTTCCCATACCAGGACGAGCAGCAATAATGACTAAATCGGAAGGTTGCCAACCAGAAGTTAAGGCATCTAATTTGGTAAAACCTGTTTCCAAACCAGACATTCCTTCTGAATTACCTATTTCTTGAATCTTTTTTAAAGCTTGTTTTACAAGTGAACCTGCAGCTTCTGAACTCTTCTTTAAATTTCCTTGAGTAACTTCAAAAAGTTTTGCTTCAGCATCATCTAATAATTCGAAAACGTCTGTACTTTCATCATATGCATTTTCAATAATTTCTGATGAAATTGAAATTAATTTACGTTGAATGTATTTTTGAAGAATAATTCTAGCATGGAACTCAATGTGTGCAGATGAAGCTACTTTTTGTGTTAAACGAATTAAAAAGAAATCACCACCAACAAACTCTAACTTTCCGTTCTTTTTTAACAAGTTCGATACTGTTAAAAGATCGATAGGTTCAGAGTTTTGGAACAATTCGTAAATCGCTGCATAAATTTCTTGATGTTTCTGATCATAAAAAGCATCTGAACTTAAGACGTCTATTACGTCATCAATTCCTTTTTTGTCAATCATCATTGCTCCTAACACAGCTTCTTCTAACTCTACTGCCTGTGGAGGAATCTTCCCTTTCTCAAGACTAATTAATCTTGATTTATCTGTCTTTTTACCTGCTATAGGAGTCGTTTTTTCCATGAACACAAATGTACTTTTTTAGGTTGGATGTCCTTTCTAAAAGCGAACTTTAATTTGTGAACATATTTTGTAAACAAAAATGTTATTATCTTGTTAATAACCAGTCAACTTCTAAATTGAATCCTTATTTTTACCCTGATGAAACTAAATAAAAGACATCTTATTTTAGCCCTTTTTCTTCCAATTCAGGTTTTATTACTGCAAGTAGCAGCAAAACATCCTGCATTTATAGAACAATATTATTCGAACGGAATCTATCCTACGATTTCATCATTTTTTAGAATTATTTTTGGTTGGATCCCCTTTTCATTCGGAGATTTATTCTTGGCATTTGGTTTATTTGTTTTTATTCGATTTTTAGTCAGATTGATAAAATTTAGATTTAAAAATTTTATTCCGAAGATTATTCATTTTACAGCAATTTTATCTGTTATTTATTTTTGCTTTTACCTTTTTTGGGGATTAAACTACTACAGAGAACCGTTGGCTAAAAACTTACAATATCAACAACAAGAATATACGACTGAGCAACTTCAAAAAGTTACTGAGCACATTATTAAAAGGCTGAATTATTATCAATTTAAAATTACAAAAAACGACACTTTAAGGGTTGAAAACCCATATCAACAAAAAGAAATGTATAATATGGCTACTTCTGGATATGACAATTTAACCATCCATTTTCCACAATTAAAATATCAACATGCATCCGTAAAAAATTCATTAATGAGTTTGTTGCAAATGTATAATGGAACTTCTGGTTATTTGAATCCTTTAACAGGTGAAGCACAAATAAATGATCGAATACCTAAAACAAGTTACCCAACAACTACTTGTCATGAAATGGCGCATCAAATTGGGTTTGCAGCAGAAAACGAAGCAAATTTTGTTGGTTTTTTAGCTGCTAATTATAATGACGACATCTATTTTAAATATGCAAGTTATAGAATGGCATTTGGATATTGTATATCTGAAATAAGAAAACGAGACAGAAATACATCCAAAGAACTTTGGAAAACTGTACACAAAGGTGTTCGGAAAGACTTTAATACAAGTTATCAATTTTGGCAACAATATAAAAACCCTTTCGAACCCATTGTAAAAAAAGGATACAATGCCTATTTAAAAGCGAATAAGCAAGCTAATGGTGTACAATCTTACAACTATGTGGTTGACTTATTAATTTCTTATTTTGAATCTTCAAAAGAGATCTAGTTTTCTTAAATTTTTGTTAAATTATTAAGAATTAACTTTTATAATAAAAGGTATCTATAGATTTATACGAAATTCAAATAATACAAACCATATGAAAAAACTATTTTTCTTACTCTTTTTCTTGTCGCTTTCTGTCACGAATGCACAAGATTATTTCCCTACGGATGAAGGAGTAAAAACGGCAGAAAACACAATTTTCGCATTTACAAATGCAACAATTTTTATAACTCCAGATGAAGTAATTAAAAAAGGAACCTTATTAATTAAAGACGGTAAAGTATTTCGTGCTGGTAAATCTGTAAAGATTCCTAAAGGAACACCAACTACTGATTTAAAAGGGAAAACTATTTATCCTTCTTTTATAGATATTTATGCTGATTTTGGAATTGCAACACCAAAAAGAAAGTCATTTAGATCGAGGACAAGACAATATGCAGCCTCTAGAGAAGGTTATTATTGGAATGATCATATTAGACCAGAAACAAATCCTATTAATGAGTTTAAATTTGATTCAAAAAAAGCTAAAAGTTTAATGGAAGCTGGTTTTGGAGTTGTAAATACACATTTACAAGATGGAATTATTCGTGGAAATGGTTTATTAATTGCTTTAAACCCTAATTCTTCAAATGCTTACAGAATTTTAGAAACAAAATCTGCACAATATTTATCATTCTCTAAAAGCGCAAAATCAAATCAGGCATATCCATCCTCAAAAATGGGTGCAATGGCATTATTACGTCAGGTTTATAACGATGCTGATTGGTATGCAAAAGGAAACATGAAAAACAAAGATTTGGCTTTAGAAGCTTTAAATAGTAATAAAAATTTACTTCAAATTTTTGAAACGGACAATGTTTTAGATGCTTTAAGAGCAGATAAAGTAGGTGATGAATTTGGAATTCAATATACTATCGTTGGAAGTGGAGAAGAATTTGAAAGAATAAATGACATCAAATCTACCAATGCTAGCTTTATTATTCCTGTTAATTTTAGCAATGCTTATGATGTTTCAGATCCTTTACTGGCACAACATATTTCTTTAAGAGATATGCGTAAATGGAATCAAGAGCCATCAAACTTAAGTGTTCTTTCTAAAAACGGAATTAATTTTGCTTTGACGACTCACAAATTAAAGGAAATTAAATCTTTTCACAAGAACTTGCAAAAAGCTATTAAATATGGTTTCGATAAAGAAAAAGCATTAGCTGCTTTAACGACAATTCCTGCAAATATTATTGGAAATACTGCTATTGGGAATTTAAAAATAGGAAGTTATGCAAACTTTATTATTACTTCTGGGGATATTTTTGACGGTAAAACAACCATTCATGAAAACTGGGTACAAGGTAATAGAAATGTAATTAATGACATGAACATCAAAGATATTACTGGTGATTATATGTTATATGTAAACAACAAAAATTACGATTTATCCATTACAGGTAAAGGAGCAAAACAAACCGGCGCTATAAAAATTGGTGATAAAAAAATTAAATCTAAATTTTCTTTTAAGGATAATTGGGTTTCTATCACTTTAAATGATGATAGTAATTTTACACGAATGTTAGGTAAAATTACAAATGCTTCTAACGTTATGCAAGGAGATGCCTTTGATACTAAAGGAAACAAAACTTCTTGGTCTGCAAGTAAACAAGTAAAGAAGGATAGCAAAAAGAAAACGGCTAAAAAAAAGGAAGAAGATATCATAACTGTTTTTCCTGTAAGTTATCCTAATATTGGTTTTGGAAACTTTACACAACCAAAAACACAAACGATATTGGTGAAAAATGTAACTGTTTGGACAAGTGAAGATGCAGGAATTTTAGAAAACACAGATGTTCTTCTAAAGGACGGGAAAATTTCTAAAATTGGTAAAAATTTACGTGCAAGAGGTGCAGTAGAATTTGATGGAACAGGTAAGCACTTAACAGCTGGTATTGTAGATGAACATTCACATATAGCAGCATCAGCTATTAATGAAGGTGCACAGAACTCATCCGCAGAGGTTACGATAGAAGACGTTGTGGATCCTAATGATATTAATATTTACAGAAATATTTCTGGTGGAACTACTTCTGCACAAATTTTACATGGTTCGGCAAATCCTATTGGAGGTCGTTCTGCAATTATTAAACTAAAATGGGGAGAAAATGCAGCGAATATGATATATGGTAATTCTCCTAAGTTTATAAAGTTTGCTTTGGGTGAAAATGTAAAACAATCTAGAAGTTCTAACGGAACACGTTTTCCGCAAACAAGAATGGGTGTTGAACAAATGTTTACTGATTATTTTACAAGAGCACAAGAATATGATGCTTTAAAGAAAAGTGGAAAGCCTTATAGAAAAGATGTAGAAATGGAAACTTTGGCAGAGATATTAAACAAAGAACGTTTTATATCTTGTCACTCTTACGTGCAATCAGAAATTAATATGTTAATGAAAGTTGCAGAAAATTTCAATTTTAACATCAATACGTTTACACATATTCTAGAAGGCTATAAAGTAGCTGATAAAATGGCAGAACATGGAGTTGGTGGTTCTACGTTCTCAGATTGGTGGGCTTATAAATATGAAGTAAACGACGCAATACCTTTTAACGCAGCAATTATGCATAATGCAGGAGTTACCGTTGCTATTAATTCTGATGACAGAGAAATGTCAAGAAGACTTAATCAAGAAGCAGCAAAAACTGTAAAATACGGAGGAATGTCTGAATTAGAAGCTTGGAAAACAGTTACTATAAACCCAGCTAAATTATTACATTTAGACGATAAAGTTGGAAGTATAAAGGTTGGTAAAGATGCAGATGTAGTTCTATGGAGCCATCACCCAATGTCTATTTATGCTAAAGTTGAAAAAACAATTATTGATGGAAAAGTATTTTTTGATAGAAATGAAGACATCAAAAAAAGGGCAGCAATCAAACAAGAAAAAAGTAAATTAATTAATATGATGTTGAAAGAAAAAATGGGTGGAGGTAAAACGCAAACACCGATGAAAAGAAAAGACAGAAACTTTCAATGTGATACTTCAGAAGAACTTAAAAGCTAATTAAAAATGAAAAAAATAATATATAGTTTACTGTTTTTCTTCTTCATAGGAAACAGCGTAGCACAACAAACTCCAGCAGAAAAACAATCTACAGATTATTCTATAGAAGGTGCAACTGCACATTTAGGAAATGGACAAATCATAGAGAATTCTTTGATTATGTTTAGTAATGGGAAAATTGTATTCACAGGAAGTGCAAATGTAAAAATTGCAAGAAGAGGAACTGTTATCGATGCTAAAGGAAAGCACGTATATCCTGGTTTTATTGCAGCAAATGCTTCTTTAGGGTTGGTAGAAATTGATGCTGTAAAAGCAAGTGTAGATGAAGATGAAATTGGTGTAAACAATCCTCATATAAGAAGTTTAATTGCTTATAATGCAGAAAGTAAAATTGTAGAATCAATGAGACCTAACGGAGTTTTAATGGCACAAATTACCCCAAGGGGCGGTACTATTTCTGGTACTTCATCAATCGTACAATTAGACGCTTGGAATTGGGAAGATGCAGCAATTAAAGTTGATGACGCTATTCACATGGAATGGCCTAGTAGCTTTAAAAGTGGAAGATGGTGGCTAGGAGAAGATCCTGCTTTAAAACCAGACAAAAATTATTCTAAAAATGTAAGTAACATAAAGACTTATTTTATAAATGCTAAAAATTATTTAGCTGGTAGTCATGAAAAGAAACACCTTCCCTATCAAGCTACAGAAGGGTTATTTAATAATTCTCAAAAGTTGTTTATTCATGTAAATGGACAAAGAGAAATTACTGATGCAATTACTCTTTCGAAAGAATTAGGTATTGGAAAAATTGTAATTGTTCATGGAGCTGAAGCAGATAAAATTGCAGATTTATTAGTGAAAAATAATATTCCTGTTATTTTAGATAGACCTCACAGAAATCCAAACAGCGAAGATGATGCTTACGATTACACCTATACAATTGCAAAAGTTTTAACAGATAAAGGGGTTTTAGTAAGTTTAGGAATGGAAGGTCAAATGGAACGAATGAATACAAGAAATTTACCCTTTTATGCAGGTACATTTGCTGCTCATGGTTTAGACAAAGAAGTTGCTTTGCAATTACTAACCTCTAACACCGCAAAAATTTTAGGAATAGATGATTTTGTTGGAACTCTAGAAGTTGGTAAAGATGCTACACTATTTATTTCTGAGGGAGATGCTTTAGATATGAGAACAAATATTCTAACAAACGCTTTTATCCAAGGAAGAAAAATAAGTTTAGAAACGCATCAAACAAAATTGTGGAAACGGTATTCTAAAAAATACAAAACGAAATAAAACAATTATTTTAATTTTTAAAAGCTCTGATTTTGTCAGAGCTTTTTTTATACATACTAAATTGAATATTAGTCATTTATAAAATAAAAAATAACTATTAATTATGATATCTATCGAGAAATCCCTATCTTTAAGTTTTAAATTTCACGTTAAACATTAAAATTTAAGTAATAGTATCTTAATACTAACAAATATAAATATAGTAGAAATCATTAGTGATATGTATTTATCACATATTTTATAAGAAGGGGAAGTTAAGTGTAAAAAAAAATCGTGATTGAATAAGAAAAAAGGCTCGCAATTGTGAGCCTTTCTTTATTAAAATTAGTCTATAAGTATTCTGTAAACGAAATTAACCTTCTTTGTTATATTTAATTTATTATTATTTAAACATTTAATATTAAAAACATGACTACTAATTTTAGTTTAACAAATATTCTCATTAAATCAATATAAAACAATAGCTACTTATAGGTATATTTGTTTTAATGAAAGAAATTACAAGTGTTCAAAATTCGTACATAAAAAACTTATTAAAACTACAAGAAAAGGCACGTGAACGTAAAAAACAAGGTTTATTTCTTATAGAAGGAAAACGTGAAATATCTTTAGCAGTTGCTGCATTATATGAATTTGATACCATTCTATATTTAGAAGATTTTATATCTGAAAATGAGGTTTTACATTTATTTAATAGTAATGTTAATAGAATAAAAATTTCTAAAGATATTTACCAGAAGTTGGCCTACAGAGACTCAACAGAAGGAATTATCGCAGTAACAAAGTCTAAAAATTTCTCATTACAAAATATCATATTTGAAAATAAGAACCCTTTAATTTTAGTTGCTGAAGGAATAGAAAAACCAGGAAATATTGGTGCAATCTTAAGAACTGCAGATGCTGCAAAGGTAGATGCTGTTTTTATAGCAAATCCTAAAAGCGATTTATACAACTCAAATATTATTCGTTCTAGTATTGGTTGTATTTTTACAAATCAAATTGCTGTAGCGACCTCCGAGGAAATGATTGTTTTTTTAAAAGAGAAAAACATAAATATTTTTACTACAACTTTACAGAATTCAAACGAATATCATAAAGAAAATTACACGAAATCTGCTGCTATTGTTGTTGGTACAGAGGCAACTGGTGTTTCAGAAATTTGGAGAGAAAATAATATACAAAACATAAACATCCCCATGCAAGGTAAAATAGACTCTATGAATGTATCTGTTGCTGCAGCTATTGTAATTTTTGAAGCTAAAAGACAAAGAGAATTTAAATAATTATCAATGAAAGTATTAGGAATAGACATAGGAGGAACTGGAATTAAAGCTGCAATTGTAAATACAATAACAGGTGAATTACTTTCTGAAAGACATAGAATAGACACTCCAAAACCTTCAGAACCAAAAGCAGTTGCTAAGGTTATTAAAGAGATTGTAAAACATTTTGATTGGAAAGGACCTGTAGGTTGTTGTTTTCCAACAATTGTTGTTGATGGACAGTGCAAACATCATGGAAATTTAAGTAAAGAATGGATCGATGTAAAGGCTGATAAACTCTTTAAAAAAGAATGTAACGGAATTCCTTTTTATGTTAGTAATGACGCTGATTTAGCAGGAGTTGCAGAAATGAATTTAGGTGCTGGTAAAGACAAAAAAGGAAAGGTTTTTGTAATTACAATTGGTACAGGTATTGGTTCGGCTTTATTTTATAAAGGCAAATTAATTCCGAATGTTGAGTTAGGGCGAATCTATCATACAGATGGGAAAATTATAGAAAAATTTGCTTCAGATTCCGCAAGGAAAAGAGAAGAATTAACCTTAGCTGAATGGGCAAAAAGATTTGATGTTTTTTTAAATCATATTAAAATAATTCATACTCCAGAACTATTTATTTTAGGTGGAGGAATTAGTAAAAAATTTGATAATTTTAAAGAACATTTAACTGTTGATGTTCCCATAAAAGTTGCCAAATTTAAAAATAATGCAGGCATTATTGGTGCTGCAATGTATGCTCATAAAAAGAATAAGTAGCATTTTAATTTAGTTTTGTGCTTTAAACAAAACTTCGCTAACGTCTGATATATAGAAGGAAATAATATCAGTATTATCTAACAAAACTCTTTAAAACTAAATGCAACCTACTACTCTATTTTATATTTTAATATTAATTATCAGTATCAGTTTTATAATTGATAAAATATTAGACACTTTAAATGCTAAACATTTTGATGATAAAATTCCAGAAAAATTAGCAGATGTTTATGATAAAGAGGAATATAAAAAATCACAAGCATATAAAAAGACAAATGCCAAATTCTCAGATTTAACGTCCACTTTTTCAATAATTTTAACCTTATGTTTCTTTTTTGCAGATGGATTTAAATATATAGATGATTTTGCACGAAGCTTTACATACAATCCGATTTTAGTTGCTTTAATTTTCTTTGGAGTTATTATGTTTGGATCAGATATTTTAACAACGCCTTTTTCTTATTATAAAACATTTGTTATTGAAGAAAAGTTTGGGTTTAACAAATCAACCCAAAAAACATTTTGGTTAGACAAACTAAAAGGTTGGTTGATGAGCATTATTTTAGGTGGAGGAATTTTATCATTAATCATTTGGTTTTTTGAATTTGCTGGAGAAAATTTCTGGATTTATGCTTGGATTTTAGTCGCTGTCTTTTCTTTATTTATGAATATGTTTTATGCAAAACTAATTGTTCCTTTATTTAACAAACAAACACCTTTAGAAGACGGAGAATTAAAATCAGCCATCGAAAAGTACGCAAAAGAAGTGGGTTTTACATTGAATAATATTTTTGTGATTGATGGTTCTAAAAGGTCCACAAAGGCAAATGCTTATTTCTCTGGTTTTGGTTCTCAAAAAAGAATCACACTTTTTGATACCTTAATCAATGATTTAGAAACAGATGAAATTGTGGCTGTTTTAGCACATGAAGTTGGTCATTATAAAAGAAAACACATCATTTTTAATTTAACATCTTCTATCCTACTCACAGGTTTTACCCTGTTTATATTATCACTTTTTATTAAATCTTCAATTTTATCGGAAGCTTTAGGAGTTGCAATTCCAAGTTTTCATATTGGTTTAATTGCTTTCGGAATTTTATACTCGCCCATATCAGAATTTACTGGTTTAATAATGAATTATGTATCTAGAGTTTTTGAATATCAAGCAGATAATTTTGCTAAAGAAACCTTTGCCGCAAAACCCTTAATTACATCCCTTAAAAAATTATCAAAAAATAGTTTGAGTAACTTAACGCCACATCCTGGGTACGTTTTTATGCATTATTCACATCCAACTTTATTGGAAAGAATTAACAATCTAGAACAATAGTTTAAATACGAATTTCACTAAATCTTGCTGCTATTTTCGTGGAATTTACATGGAATATTTTAGGAAATTTAGAATACTTAATGCTTGCTTGTTAAAATACTTATTCATAAATTCACTTTAGATTATTTTAATAAATCTGAATTGTAACTTATGGAATACAAAGCAACCATAGAAGAAGAAAATAAAGAGATTGCAAGTCGTTACAAGGATTTGTTAAAAGGTGCTTATGAAGTCTTATCAAAAAAAGATAAAGAACTGATTAGAAAAGCTTTTGATATAGCTGTGGAAGCACACTCCAAACAACGTCGAAAAACTGGTGAACCTTATATTTATCACCCGATTGCTGTGGCAAAAATTGTTGCTATGGAAATTGGTTTGGGAGCAACTTCTATCGCTGCAGCTTTGTTGCATGATGTAGTAGAAGATACTGAATATACAATTAATGATATGGAGCAATTGTTTGGAGAAACAATTGCTCGGATTGTGAACGGATTAACCAAAATTTCACGTTTAAACAAAGAACAAGACGCTTCAATACAAGCAGAAAATTTCAGAAAAATGCTTTTAACATTGAATGACGATGTTAGAGTTATTTTGATAAAGATTGCAGACAGATTGCATAATATGCAAACTATGGATGCAATGCCGGGTTATAAACAAGTAAAAATTGCTTCAGAAACGTTATACATCTATGCACCTTTAGCACATAGATTAGGGTTATATAATATAAAAACTGAGTTAGAAGACTTAGGCTTAAAATATACAGAACCAGAGGTTTTCTCTAGTATTGTTGATAAAATTAAAGAAAGCAAAGAAGAACAGCAAGATTATTTAAAACGTTTTTCTGATCAGCTTAAAAGTGGTTTAGACAAAGAAAATTTCGCATATGATATAAAAGGTAGATTTAAATCTATTTATTCTATCAGAAAAAAAATGCGAAATCAAAATGTAACTTTTAATGAAGTATATGATAAATATGCCATTAGAATTATTTATTCTCCTTCTTCTAATGATGATAAATTTGATGCTTGGAAAATTTATACAATCGTAACAGATTATTTTAAACCAAACCCAGCTCGTTTACGAGATTGGATTTCACAGCCAAAATCTACAGGTTATGAAGCACTTCATATTACTGTCGTTGGTCCAGATGCACAATGGGTAGAAGTGCAAATTCGATCAGCAAGAATGAATGAAATTGCAGAAAAAGGATATGCTGCACATTTTAAATACAAACAAGGAAATGAAAACGAAGGCGGTTTAGATGGTTGGTTAAATAAATTAAAAGAAACGCTAGAAAGTCAGAGCATAAATGCAGTTGATTTTGTTGAAGATTTTAAGCTGAATTTATACTCTAAAGAAATCTATGTTTTCACTCCAAAAGGGGAACTAAAGTCACTTCCAAAAGATGCATCTGCATTAGATTTTGCTTTTTCAATTCATACAGATGTCGGCTTAAAATGTAGAGGCGTAAAAGTTAATGGTAAATTGGTCCCGTTAAGTCATACTTTAAAAAGTGGTGATCAAATAGAAGTGATAACAAGTGCAGCCAACAAACCAAATTCTAGATGGTTAGACTTTGTAATTACAGCAAGAGCTAAAACAAAAATTAGAGCTGCTTTAAAAGACGATGAAAAGCAAATAGCAGAAGAAGGAAAAGCAGTTTTAATGCGTAAACTACGTCATTTAAAAATTCCTTTTAATGAAAAAACAGTGAACGAATTAGTTCTTTATTTTAACTTAAAAACAAGCTTTGATTTATTTTATAGACTTGGAAATGGAGCGATAGATAATACACAGTTAAAAGCATATGTATCTCAAAGAAATAGTACAATTTTAAATTTCTTTAAAAACAAAATACTTAGAACAAATACAAACAAAGATATCGCAGAAAACACCGATGAAGTTACTCATAATTATGATGCTTTAGTTTTTGGTAAAGAGGAAGAAAAATTAGATTTCACACTTTCTAAGTGTTGTAATCCAATTGCTGGTGATAAAGTCTTTGGGTTTTTAACAATTAATGATGGCATAAAGATTCATAAAAAAAACTGTCCAAATTCAATTTCATTACAATCTAATTATGCTTACAGAATTATGTTGGCTAAATGGATTGATTCTACAAAACAAGATTTTAAAGTTATTTTACACATTAGTGGGGTAGACAATAAAGGTATTATTAACAATGTTACCCGTATCATTTCTAATAATATGGGCGTTTTTATACATAGTATAAATATCGCAGGAGATGAAGGTGTTTTTGATGGAAAAATATCATTAAGTGTTAAGAATATTTCGCAATTAAATAAGTTAATTAAAAGCATTCAAAGAGTAGAAGGTGTCAAAAAAGTAGAACGTGTTAATACTTTGTAGATATCATTTATACAAAAGGTTATTTTTATTCAGAAATAACTGTAAATTTGTTTTATAGTAAAAATTAAAATTATGAGTAATTCTCTTGATAATCAAGAAGTAGTTAAAAAAGTTTTTACATCGTACTTACAAGAGCATAAACACAGAAAAACTCCTGAACGTTATGCTATACTTCAAGAAATTTATGATGCTGATGAGCATTTTGATATAGAATCTTTATATATTAAAATGAAAAATAAAAACTATAGAGTTAGTAGAGCAACACTTTACAACACTATAGATTTATTATTAGATTGTAATTTGGTTAGAAAACATCAATTTGATGGGCAATCAATGGCACGTTATGAAAAAAGTTATTTTGACAAAAACCACGACCATGTAATTTTCACAGATTCTGGTGAGGTAAAAGAATTCTGTGATCCAAGAATTCAAATTATCAAAAAAACAATCGAAGATATTTTTGAAATCGATATTCAAAACCATTCACTTTATTTTTACGGAACAAAAAAGAAAAAAGCTTAACAAACAATACACAACTCAAAACTCACAACTAAAAACAACTAATGGCTGTAGATTTATTACTAGGATTGCAATGGGGAGACGAAGGTAAAGGTAAAATTGTAGATGTTTTAACAACTAACTATGATATTATTGCACGTTTTCAAGGAGGTCCAAATGCAGGGCATACTTTAATTTTTGATGGATTTAAACATGTTTTACATACAATTCCTTCCGGAATTTTTCATAAAACTGCTTTAAATGTTGTTGGAAATGGAGTTGTTATAGATCCTGTTATCTTTAAAAAAGAATTAGAAAACTTAGACAAACATGACATAGATTATACTACTAAATTACTAATTTCTAGAAAAGCACATTTAATTTTACCAACACATAGATTATTAGATGCTGCTTCAGAAACTTCTAAAGGAAAAGCAAAAATTGGTTCTACGTTGAAAGGAATTGGCCCAACTTATATGGACAAGACTGGTAGAAATGGAATGCGTGTTGGAGATTTAGAATTAGACAATTGGAAAGAAAAATATGATGCTTTAACAGCTAAGCATATTAAAATGTTAGAATTCTTTGATGTTCAAGTTGAATATGATTTAAAAGAATTAGAAGCAGAGTTTTGTAAAGGAATAGATAAATTAAGAACTTTGCAATTCATTGATAGTGAAGAGTTTTTAAATCAAGCAATAAAAAACAAAAAAACAATCTTAGCAGAAGGAGCGCAAGGTTCTTTGTTAGATATTGATTTTGGAACGTATCCTTATGTAACATCTTCTAATACTACTGCAGCAGGAGCTTGTACAGGTTTAGGAGTCGCTCCAAATAGAATTGGTGAAGTTTTTGGAATCTTTAAAGCTTACACAACACGTGTTGGTTCTGGACCATTTCCAACAGAATTATTTGATGATGATGGAGCTGAAATGGCGAAAATCGGTCAAGAATTTGGTGCAACAACCGGTAGACCTAGAAGATGTGGTTGGCTTGATTTAGTTGCATTAAAATATGCTGTAGATGTAAATGGAGTTACACAATTAATGATGATGAAAGGAGATGTTTTATCTGGTTTTAACACTTTAAAAGTTTGTACTACCTACAATTATAAAGGAAAAGAAATTAGCCACTTACCCTACAATATAGAGCCAAAAAATGTTTCTGTAAATTATACTGAATTTAAAGGTTGGAACGAAGATTTAACAAAAATGACTTCTGCAGATCAATTGCCACAAAACTTACTAGACTATGTTGCTTTTATTGAAAAAGAAACAGGTGTACCTGTATCTATTGTATCTGTTGGACCAGATAGAAAACAAACAATTACAAGATAAGTCTCAATATTATATTAATTTAAAAAGCATCTTTCATTATTTGAAAGATGCTTTTTAATTATATGTTTGTTTAGATACTAAGTTTAGCTATTTCTTTAAGAGGGTTAAATGATAATTGTGAAAATAATTCCTTTTTTTGCTAATTTTATTAAGATGTATATTAAGTAAAAAGACAAAATTATTAGAAATAGCCGTTTGATAAATCAAAATAGGAATAAAGTTGTAAATCACTTATTTTAGTATATATTGTGTATGCTAACTAAAAATAAAAAAATGAATTGGTATTTAAAAGTTTTAAAACAGTATGCAGATTTTAAAGGTAGAGCAAGACGAAAAGAATATTGGATGTTTGTACTTATAAACTCAATTATTTCTTTTGCACTAACCTACATTATGCAAGGTTCAATTGTTTCTCAAGAAAGTTCTTGGTTAGAAATATTATATTCTCTTGCAGTATTAATTCCTTCTCTTTCTGTTGGAGTTAGAAGAATGCATGATGTTGGTAAAAGTGGGTGGTATTTATTAATTCCTTTTTATAATCTAATTTTAGCCTGTACAGATAGTGAAAACGCCCCTAACAAATGGGGAGACAACCCAAAAGGGACTGGTAATGATCAAGCAATAAATAATATTGGTAAAGAATAATCTTATCTAATTTTAAAATATAAAAAGGTTTGCAATTTGCAAACCTTTTTTATGCAACAATAAGTAGCTAAACCAAATGATAAAACTACTTTTGACGAATGCAAATAAAAAAGAAATCAGAATTAGAATTTATAATCGTAATGGCATCTTTAATGTCATTAGTTGCATTATCTATCGATGCTTTATTACCTGCAATTACAGATATAAGTAAAACCATACATATTGTAGATCCTAAAAATAATCAATTATTTATAACAATGATTTTTTTAGGTTTAGGTTTCGGGCAACTTATTTCTGGACCTTTATCTGATAGCTTTGGTAGAAAACCTGTTATATATGTAGGTTTTATAATTTTTGCTTTAGCTAGTTTAGTATGTGTTTTTGCAACTAGTTTAGAAATGATGATTGTTGGTAGAGTTTTACAAGGAATAGGACTCTCTGCACCAAGAACTATAAGTATAGCAATGGTTAGAGATCGTTTTAGCGGTAATCATATGGCTAAAGTTATGTCTTTTATTGTTGTGATTTTTATTTTAGTACCTGTTGTTGCACCAGCAATTGGTAAAATAATGTTAGATTTATACGGCTGGAAGTCTATATTTTACAGTCAGTTATTATTTGGTTTGTTTGTAATGATTTGGGTTTGGAAACGACAGCCAGAAACATTAAAAATAGCACATCGAAAAAAGTTTAAATTCTCCCTTTTTATTAAAGGTACTCAAGAATTTTTAAAACATAAAAATGCGATAATTTTCACCTTCTTTTCTGGTTTTATTACGGGTTCATTTATGGTCTATTTAAGTGCTAGTCAGGTAATATTCGAGCAACAGTATGACCTAAAAGAAGAGTTTCCTTTTATTTTTGCAGGTCTTGCAATTGGTGTCGGTTTTGCCACTTTTTTAAATGGAACTTTAGTTGTTAAGTTAGGAATGTTTAAACTCGTAAGTATTTTTACTACTGTTTTTACACTTATTCCTATTGTTTATATTCTTTTATATACAGGAGAAAGTAACCCTAGCATCTATGTTTTAATAACTTTCTTTTGGTTGCAATTTTTTGCTCTTGGATTTTTATTCGGCAACACAAGAGCATTAGCAATGGAACCAATTGGCCATATTGCTGGTGTTGGAGCTGCAATTAATGGATTTGTTTCTACAATTATGGCAGTACCAATTGCTACCTTTATTGGTGGTTTTGTAGATAAAACTGCATTACCTTTATTTATTGGTTTTTTTGTATGCGGTTTAATTTCATTAACATTAATTCTATATTTATATTTATCTAAAAAGAAAAAAGTATCATAAATATAGAACCTTATTTTTACTATAATTTGTAATCATGGATTTAGAAATAATTTTTGAGGATACATATCTTCTTTGTGTAAATAAACCCAATAACATGTTGGTTCATCATGCGTATCATTCTAGAAATGTTGCTGACGAAACTTCTCTACTACGCTTAATTTTAGATAAAACTGGCCTAAAAGTATATCCTATTCATCGATTAGACAGAAAAACTTCCGGCATTATTTTATTAACGAAAGAGAAAACTTATGTTTCTAAATTTCAAGAATTATTTACGAATACTGAAATTCAGAAAACATATTATGGAATTCTTAGAGGCCACTCTCCTACTTCGAAAATTATAGATTCTCCCGTAAAAGGACGTGATTCAAATGTGCATAAAGAAGCATTAACACATTTAAAGACGTTGGAGCAAATTACATTAGACATCCCTGTAAAACCTTATGATACTTCACGTTATAGCTTGGTGGAATTATCTCCTAAAACTGGTAGAATGCATCAGTTAAGAGTGCATACTAATAAAATTAGCCATCCCTTAATTGGCGACACTAAATATGGAGATAAAAACCATGATATAATGTTTGATGAAAATTTCGGATGTAAAAACTTATTTCTACATGCCGGAAAATTAGAATTCGTACATCCTTTTAGCTTAAAAAAATTAACTTTAAAAGCTACTTTTCCAAAAGACTGGATTGGCCTGTTTCAAAAATTTTGTTGGAAAAATCCTTTGGATTAATTATAAATCTGTTGAAAGTATAAATCTAGAATTTCCTTTTATAGCGTATTGTATTCCTAAGAATTACAAAAAGTTCACAAACAGGTTTTAACTTGGTTATAGGGTTTGTTTGAGTCCTTTTTTAGTTATCAATTCAATTAAAGTTGTAAAAAATAAATAATTCTGGAACGAAAACTTAACTAAAAAAAGCAAGTAGAAAATTGTTTCAAAAAAAAATCCTGACAAAGCAGGATTTTATATTTTATTGTTCTAAAGATTCAGATCGAAAACCAACCAACTCATTTTCCTCAAAGATTGGTGTAATTTCTATAGGATTACAGCAGACCTCACAATCTTCTATGTAGGTTTGTTGACGAATACTAGCGTCTAAAATCATTGAGATTTCTTCCCAACAATGTGGACATTGAAAAAAGTGTTCCACTTCGCTATTCTTCTATTACTTTTAAAACAAGTTTACCATTCTTTTCTCCAGAAAATAATCGCTGATATGTTTCCTGAAAATTTTCTATTCCATCATAAATATCTTCTCTCGATTTTAATTTACCTTCTTGCATCCAAATACCCATTTGTTTTGCAGCATCACCGTAACCTTTCACATAATCCATAACAACCATACCTTGCATTGTTGAACGAGTTACTAGTAAAGATAAATAATTACTTGGACCTTCTATTTTAGATTTGTTATTGTATTGAGATATTGCACCACAAATAACAACTCTTGCATGCATTCTTAATTTACTTAAAGCTGCGTTTAGAATAACACCACCAACATTATCAAAATACACATCAATTCCTTTTGGGCATTTTTCCTTTAAAGCAGTATAAATGTTTTCTGATTTATAATCAATAGCTTCATCAAAGCCTAATTCATTTATTAAATAATCGCATTTTTCTTTTCCACCAGCAATCCCGATAACTGTACATCCTTTAATTTTTGCAATTTGTCCAACAATACTTCCAACAGCACCTGCTGCACCAGAAACTAATACAATATCTCCTTCTTTAATTTTACCAACTTCTGTAATTCCGAAATAAGCCGTCATTCCAGGCATACCTAAGGTTCCGATATACATTGGCATTGGCGCTAAACGTTCATCAACCTTATACCAACCATCTCCGTTTGTAATCGCATATTGTTGCACACCACCCCAACTTGTAACACAATCTCCAACTTCAAATTTTGGATTTCCATTATTTTTAACAACTTTTCCAATAGAACCAGCTCTCATAACATCATCTATAGCAATAGGCGGAATATAAGATTTTGTATCATTCATCCAACCACGCATTGCAGGATCTAAAGAAATATAATGATGTTGAATTAAGATTTCTCCTTCTTCTAATGCTGGAACAAGATTTGTTTCTAAATTCCAAGTATCTGAATCTGGTGCTCCTGAAGGACGTTTTTTAAAGATAATTTGTTTGTTATTCATGAATGTTTATTTTTATTACGATGCTAAATATACTTAATAATTATGTAAATCTTGTATTGCTTTTTCTAAGTTTGATTTTCCTAAGTATTGATGCTCTAAATCTGACTGAAAAGGAATTGGCGTATCTAAACTTGCAACTCTTTTTACTGGAGCATCTAAAGATTCGAAACAGTTCTCTGTGATTAAAGCAGAAATATCGCTTGCAATTCCGCCGAACATAGAATCTTCTTGAACTACCATTACTTTTCCTGTTTTTCTAACTGATTTATAAATAGTTTCTATATCTAAGGGTTGTAATGTTCTAAGATCTATTACTTCTATAGAAATCTCTGAAAGTTTTTCTAAAATATCAAGAGTCCAATGAATTCCTGCTCCATAACTAATGATTGTTATTTGATTTCCTTCCTTTAAAATAGCAGCTTTGCCAATTTCAGTTGTGTAATATCCTTCAGAAACTTCTTGATATAAAGATCTATACAATCCTTTATGTTCAAAAAATAAGACCGGATTAGGGTCATTAATTGCAGCAGTTAATAATCCTTTTGCATCTTGTGGAAATGCTGGATATACTACTTTTAAACCAGGTGTTTTTGTAAACCAAGCTTCATTTGTTTGACTATGAAAAGGTCCAGCTCCTACGCCTGCTCCACAAGGCATTCTGATAACAACATCTGCGTTTTCAGACCATCTATAATGAGATTTTGCTAATAAGTTTACAATTGGGTTAAAACCTGATGATGAAAAATCTGCAAACTGCATTTCCATTACTGCTTTTATTCCGTTTATAGATAAACCATAAGCAGCGGAAACAATAGCAGATTCACAAATTGGTGTATTTCTAACTCTTTCTTTTCCGAAAGCGTCTACAAAACCATCTGTAATTTTAAAAGCTCCTCCATATTCAGCAATATCCTGCCCCATAATGACCAAATCTGCATGCTTTTCCATAGATGCTTTTAATCCATCAGAAATAGCATCTACAAATCGAATCTTGGTTTTTTTATTAGATGGCTCTAAACCTTCATAATTATAAGACTTGTAAACATCATTGATCTCGGTTTCTAAATTTGGAATAATTTTTTCTTCATCAAAAGCTAGTTTAAGATGCTCATTGATCTCATCTGTTATTTCTTTTCTATAGGAAACTTCAATTTCTTCAGAAAGAATTCCTTCGCTTTTTAAATACTCTTGATAATTTTCTAAAGGATCTTTAGCTGCCCAAGTATCTAATAAGTCTTGAGGAACATATTTTGTACCGCTTGCTTCTTCATGACCTCGCATTCTAAAAGTTTTAAACTCTAATAAAATTGGTCTTGGTTTTTTACGAACACTTTCTGCAATTTCAGAAACTTTGGTATAGACTTCTAATATGTTATTTCCATCAATAATATGACTTTCCATGCCATAACCAATTCCTTTATCAGCAATATCCTTACACTTAAATTGTTCAGTTGTAGGTGTCGATAAACCATAACCGTTATTTTCTACACAAAATAAAACTGGTAATTCCCAAACTGAAGCAACATTTAGAGCTTCATGAAAATCACCTTCACTAGTACCTCCTTCACCGGTAAAAACGGCACAAACTTTATTATTATTCTTTAGTTTATTGGCTAAAGCAATTCCGTCCGCAATTCCTAATTGTGGTCCTAAATGAGAAATCATTCCCACTATATTATATTCTTGTGTTCCAAAATGGAAACTTCTATCTCTACCTTTTGTAAAACCATTCATTTTACCTTGCCATTGAGAGAACAATCTATATAATGGAATTTCTCTAGCTGTAAAAACACCTAAATTTCTATGCATTGGCAAAATATATTCATCTTTTTCTAGCGCAAGTGTTACCCCTATAGAGATTGCTTCTTGACCAATACCAGAAAACCATTTAGATATTTTCCCTTGACGTAATAAAATTAGCATTTTTTCCTCAATTAAACGAGGTTTTAAGATGCTTTTGTACAATTTCAATAATGTACTTTTATCTAGATTATTATTTGAATTATATTCAATTTTTTGGCTCATAAATTATAAATTACATAACTGAACAAACATACAGATAAAGAAGTTTATTCCATAAAAAAATCCTCACCAATTAATTGATGAGGATTTTAAATATTTATTATAATTTTTAAGATTATAAATCTTTAAAAATTGCATGCATCATTCTTTTCTTATCGTTGATACTTTCTTCTAAGGCAATCATAGTTTCTGTTCTATTTACACCAGGTATTTCATCAATTTCGTAAATAATATCTTTAGCATCATTAGTTCCTTTTGCTCTTACCTTACAGAAAATATTATATTTTCCTGCTGTTACATAAGCTACTGTTACGTTTGGTATTTTCCTTAAGTTTTCAATTACACTTTGAGTCATAGAAGTTTTTTCTAAAAATACTCCTACATGTGCTATAAAGGAATAGCCCATTTTTTCATAGTTTAATGTTAAGGTAGAACCTTGAATAATGCCTTCATCTTCCATTTTTTTAACACGCACATGAATCGTTCCAGCTGAAACTAATAATTGTTTTGCAATGTCTGTAAATGGTGTTCTTGCGTTCTCGATTAAGATGTCTAAGATTTGGTGATCTATTTCGTCTAAGATGAATTTTTTCATTTTTTTGTATATTATTCAATTTAAAGTACAAATTTATGAATTTAATTTAATTTAGAAGAACAAAAGTTGAGAAAAGTTTAATGTTTTTTACTTTCGAAAACGATTTCGTTATGTCCAAATTTCATTTTCAAGTCTTTTTCATCAACTTTATTCAATTTTGAGACTAATTGATCGTTGATAATTTCATCTTTATATTGATAGGCGACATCTTCTTTAGGATTGGAATGTCTATGAATAACATCATAGAAAATTTTGGCATTATTTGGTATTGTAAAATATGGCTTAAAAACATTAAAATCAGTTGAAGTTGCTACATGATACAATCCTTGTAAAATTGCATAAAAAGTATGTTCTCTCACGATTTCTCTTTGGTAGTCGTCAGGAAAATGACCAGACTCGATTAAAATGGTATTAAAGCCTAGTTTTTGAAAGTTATCTCCCGTTGCAGTTGGGTAAAATTCATCGGTATATCTACCTACAAAACCAGGAATAATCTTTTGTAATAATGAATTCATCGCAACAATAACATTCATAGTTTGAATTCTACCTTTTGTTAAAGCTCTTGTTTCTTCTTCTGAAGGTGCTAAAAAAGAAATAGTTGCTGGTTTTTTAGAACCTTCTAAACCAAATATGGTTCTTTGGTCGTGTAAATTAAAACAAAACTGCGGATTAAATTCCTCTAAAAAAGCTCTTAAAAGATTACTTTCTTTAGCAAGTCGATCTACCGCATCTCTATTTAAATCAATATTATTCCCATTAACTCTTGTGAAAGCTTCAGAACCGTCAGGATTTAGCATCGGTATAAAAACCAAAGTACATTCTTTTAAAATTACTTTAAATTCCTCATCAGTACAATTAGAAAAACAATTGAATAGATCAAATAATGCTTTTGTGCCTGTGCTTTCATTTCCATGCATTTGAGACCACAATAAAATTCTCTTTTTTCCTGAACCAATTTTTAGCTTATATATAGGTCTTTGATGTTCAGAAAATCCTAGTTGTTTAACTTCAAAAACTTCTTGATGTTTTAAAAACAGGTTTTCGATATTTTTAAAAGTAATCCATTTACCAAAAAGAGATGTTTCTTTTTGAGTAGTAAAAATATTCTTTAATAATTCTGGTGATAAAATTTGCACTTTATATTCCGTTTAAAAACACAAATTTACATCATTGAAAATAAGCAACCAATTTTAATGTTACAAATGTAAAACACTACATTGTTACAATTGTAAATCCATTTTTGCGGTAAAATAGTTACTTTTGTAAACTAATAACATTTTTAATTCAATTCTTTTAATCATCAACCAAAACGCATTATCTTATATAGTTTTTATTAATCACAAATAATTGTTTATTAGTTATTTATAAACTTTAAATAAAGCTTTAATTTAATGCTAAATCAAGGTGTGTTAATATTTAAATTATTATATTTTTTTGTTTACAAAGTTTAATTTACATTTGTAATATAATAGATATTTACAATGATAAACAGTTTAGAATTTACTAGTAGAATAAAAAAAGTAATGGATTTTCATCAATTATCTGCTTCTTTATTCGCAGATAAAATAGGAGTTCAACGTTCAAGTATATCACATATTTTGTCTGGAAGAAACAAACCAAGTTTGGATTTTATTTTAAAAATAACTTCAGAATTCAAGGATGTTGATATCCATTGGCTGCTACACGGAAAAGGTTCTTTCCCTAAAAAAGCAGAAATTAGCAACACAACCTCTACTCCAACTTTGTTAACTTCCAATACTAATAATGACAAAAAGATTCAAAGAATTGTTGTTTTTTTTAATGATGGAACTTTTGAAGAATACAAAAAGTAATTTAAAAATGAAATCCCTAATCAGTTTAAATGAATTATCACCAATAAAAGCACTACAAAACTCATCCTGGTTTATCAGATAAACCTAAAAAAACTACAAGTTATCTTTAAAAAGGGTATTTTGTATCGTAATAATTTTAAGATTCATTTATAAGAATGCATGGAGCATGGGGAGCATTAACTACATTAAGAAAAAAGCAAGAAGCTGCTAAAAACAGAAAATCTACTCTGAAATATGAACTTCAAAAAAGAAGAGAAAGCTTATTTAAAGACAATGTTAGACATAAATTAGAGTTTCCTGAAATTTCAAAAACTGATATGAAAATTTTAAAGGAAGAAATTAGAAAAAAGTATACAACTGAAAAAACTAAAAGTATTATCCTAAATGTTTTAATATTTACCTTAGTAATGTTCTTGTTTTATTACATTTTCACCTCTATAAAGCGGCCTTTTTAGATCATTTATAAAAGAACAATTAAAAAAGTTAATAACCTTAAAAGCAATACAAGAAGAACTTCCATCTAGAAGTTAATAGAGGGTAAACAACTCAAATAAATCCATTGTTCAACTGATGTTTACTTAAAAAGACTTGCTGACTTAATATAAGTTCGATTTCTTTTATAAATTTAATTTATAGCTAATTTAACAAAGCTTAAGATAACGCTAGAAAACTCATTAAAACAATCTACAATAACTTCGCCATTGCAATTTTAATAACTTCTATATTTCTTTCTCTTTTTGGTTTATTGGCTTTTTTTTGATCTTGTATCATCGTTCTCATTAGGTTGATAACAACTTTATCAAAATTAAAACTTTTAAACTGTTTCCCTTTTACTATCATATCATCAAGCACATTCTGTATAGCCAATGTATTATTACTTTCAGAGATTTGCTTAAATGCTTTTTGAAACATCACTTTCGTTGAGTCGTCACCTGACAAAAACATTCCAGAAACTACGTTTTTTGCAATAAAAGGAAGTTCTGAATCGTCTTTTTCTTCAATAAAAATTCTTGTTAATGGCGCTGCTAAAATCTTTCTAATTTCATCTGGCAATTCTTTAGACTTTGCGATAGCGACTTGTTTATCTATATAATACATAGAAACTAGGGCTTTACCCAATACAGAATACGATTTACTTTTCAACCCTTTTTCAAAAATAGATTTTAATTCAGGATCTGTTAATTTACCTAAAGTATTAATTGCTTCTGCTTGTACCAAAGTTTTTACATCAGTGTTTGCCATCTGCATAATTTTTTTGATAGCATCCTTTTTAGAAAATTTATTAATTAAATCTATCTTTTGTAAAGCCAAAATTCTAAGCTCATAAGAAATATCATCTAAAGCACCAACAACTGCATTAAAAGCAATTTTATCATCTTGTTTCTTTGCTACTTCTAAAAAAGCCTCTCTTCGATGCCTATAATTATCAGCATTTTTAAGTTGAAAAACATAATCACTTAAAACCTTATTTTCATTAATCTCACAAAGCAAAGCTCCATCTGCGTTTACCTGAATTAAATTAGGCTGTTTAGTATACGGAAACGTAAAAGAAGCATCATTACCATCTACAAAAACATAGTGCCTTATTCTTTTTAATCCTTCAAAAATATCAATTGCAAAGGGAAATTTAAACTTTTCTAATTGTAGCTGAAATACATTTATAGTGACTGTTTTTCTTAAAATATTATAATCATATGAAATTTCTATGTCTGGATGTCCAGCGCCAAAATACCATTGATTAAAAAACCAATTTAGATCTCTACCTGTAATTTTCTCAAAAATTAAACGTAATTGATGTACTTCTGCTGCTTGATACTTATAAGTAGTTAAATACTGCTTTAATCCTAAGAAAAAAGCTTCATCACCTAAATACTTTCTCAACATATGTAAAATTGTTCCGCCTTTATTATAGCTTACCAAATCAAACATATCTTCTTTGTCATCATACATATAACGTACTAAATCTTTGTCTGCACTCTGCCCTTTTAAATACGATTGCACATTTTCATAAAAATGCATTTCGGCATTTACTTTGCCGTATTTATGTTCTCTCCATAAATACTCGCTGTAATTAGCAAAAGATTCGTTTAATGTTAAGTTGCTCCAACTTTCTGAGGTTACTAAATCTCCAAACCAATGATGAAAAAGTTCGTGTGCAATGGTGTTTTCTTGCACATTTTTATCAATTAATTGCCCTGGTTTTTGATAAGCTTGCTCACCATGCATTACAGCAGTTGTGTTTTCCATAGCTCCAGATACGTAATCTCGACCAACAATCTGACTATATTTATTCCAAGGATATTCAACACCTAGTTTATCAGAAAAGAAACCCATCATTTCTGGCGTTAAACCAAAAATATCTTTTGCATATGGTGCATATTCTTTTTCTACATAATAATTTACAGGAATACTTTTGTACGAATCTTTAACGATTTCGTACTCTCCAATTCCCATAAAAAATAAATAAGGAGCGTGTTTTTGATCAAATTTCCAATAATCTGTTCTATTATTTCCTTTACTGGTTTGATCTACAAGTTTCCCATTAGAAAGTGTTACGTATTTATTCGGAACAGTAATATAAATCTCTTGGGATGTTTTTTGATTTGGAGCGTCTATCGTAGGAAACCAACAACTACTTGCTTCCGTTTCGCCTTGCGTCCATATCTGGATAGGTTTGTTTTTATCTGCACCGTCAGAATTTATAAAATACAATCCTTTTGCATTTGTAATNNNTGAGCGGTGTATTTTATATAAATGGTAAATTGGTCGGTTCTAGTGTATGTTTTTGGTAAATCAATAATTAACTTTAGATTGTCGTAAAAGTATTCTAATTTTTTGTTGTTCATCAAAACTTGATGAATTAGCATTGCTTTGGCATCTAGTGTTATTTTATTTGTACTATAAAAATGTGGTTTTGCAGTTAGCCAAGCTTCCCCATTCATCGTTTTCTCTTCAAAATTAAAATCGACTTTTAATTTTGTGTGCATTAAATCATGAATTTTCTCTCTTTCTGGCTGATAAACTGTCTTCTGTGCAGCAGTTATTAAACTAATCAACATAAAACAAAACGCTACTATTTTCTGAAACTTCATAAAATATTTTCTAAAAAACCAAAAATACTAAATATGCTGATAGAACTTGTTAATGAGCAGTTAAAAATAAATAAGCAGTATTTTAGTTTTCAGCGAACAGTTCGATTCTTGTACAAATAGAAAAAACCTATAACTTTCTTAGAAGGTATAGGTATGTATATAATAAAATATCTGTATTGTTATTTACCCTTAAAAATAGCGCTAAAACTCTCTAGATTATTTCCATCTAAATTAACACTATTCATCATCTCAATTACTTTCGCAGGGTTCATATTTTCTCCTAATAATCTTGCGATTCCCACTCCTGCATCATTACTGTAGCCAAAAACAATCACTTCATCTAAAGAGCTTGTGTTACCTGTGAAATAGACTTTTACATTCATTCCTTTTGCTTTTACACTTCCTAAACTATTGTAAGCATCACTAGTAAAAATATTTTTTAATATTGCTTTCTCTGTTTCATAAGCAGTCGTATTATCAGCTGTTTTTCTTAAAAAAGCAACATTTATTTTTTTAATACTCTTTAAAGTTTCTTTTACTTCATCTGAAACATCCACTTTAGCTGAAAGTATCGATCCTACAGGTAAATCTCCTGAAAAGAAACCATCTTTTCCACTAGATTCTACTAAATAACTCTGTAGTGATTTTTCGTTTTTGCAAGAACTCGCAAACAATACCAAAAAGACTAAAAAGCATATGGTGGTTAATTTTTTCATTGTATCTATTTTAATTGATAAAAAGTCAGGTTTATAAAAAACCCGACCTTATAATATTATTTGATTTACTTGTTTTCTTGAACAATTTTATCTGTAAACTCTGACATTTTATTAATGTCTATATTACCAGTTAAAGACATAACTATAGCCTCAGACACTCCTTTTGTTTGCTTGTCAATACCTTTTACAAACATTAGTACTTCACTTACGTAGTTCTTGTTTTTAGTTGCTTTTACGTAAATTTTAATACGAGAATCGTCTTGTTTAATTCGCATTAACTGAGTTAAGTTAGATCTTTTAATCTCAGAATTCACCATTTTTTCCATTTTAACTGCAATATCCAAATTATCTGTAGAAAACATTTTGAATTCATTTAAATCATTGATCATTTCAAAAGCCTGCATAACTTCATTGTCTTTTACGTCAGCACTTTTGGGTTTAAACTTGTTTAACAATTCAAAAGCATCTTTGGTTACAATAACCATATCTACTCCGTCCATATCTTCTAAAGTGTCAAAGATAGATTGTGCATATGTGAACACTGGTGCTACAATAAACGCTATTATTACTATTATTTTTTTCATAATTACTGTGATTACTTGGTTTTACTTTTTTTTACTTGGTTTTATTTTAATGCATTATTTGCTTTGCTCTGATACGTATATAAGGTTGCTACAGCTTGTTCTCCTTTTTTTAGGTTTGTAGATAACAACTTTAACCCCTTAGCTACTTGTGCATAAATTACTTCGGCTTTTTTTCTTTGTTGATATTCATCATATTGATGTTTACCAATAAATACACTAAACAAGAGCATTACTGATGCTGCTACAGACAACCATTTAAAGTTTCTTGCTTTAGATTTCTTAGGTTCTAACTCAATGGTTTTTGTGTAGGTTTCATCTTTTACAGTAGCAAAATAATTAAACATGTACGCATATTCTTGCAAATGAGTAGCAACAGGACCTTCTGTGAAATAGTTTTTCAAGGTTGTTTCTTCTTCCAAAGTAGTTTCTGCATTTAAGTACTTTTCTACTAATTTTTCTATGTTAGCTAATTCCATAGTTGTGTTTTTTAATGAGTTCTTCTCTTATTGTTTTTCTTGCTCTAGACAATGCCACCCTAACGGCTGTTGGTTTCATATCAACCATTTTACAGATTTCTTCAAAATCATATTGCTCAACATCTCTTAATTGAATAATAATTTTTTGCTGTTCTGGTAATTTCTCAATCAATAAGTGTACTTGGTTTACACTGTCTTGATATTCCATCTTTTTATCTAAAGAAGTGTCTTTCTCTTTATAATTACTGTGTATTAATGTTAAATTACTTGCTTGCTTCGATTTTAATCTATCATAACAATAATTCTTTGTCATTGTCATTGCAAATGCTTCAACATTCTTATAATCAGCTATTTTATCTTTACTTCTCCATAATTTAAAATACAATTCTTGAGTAGCATCTTCAGCTTCTTCCGTAGAA
>LAQA01000019.1:3518-15275 GCA_000981625.1 Flavobacteriaceae bacterium ASP10-09a | reverse complement strand
CACATAATTTATTTTGTTACATCAAACTATTAAAAAATACTAAATATGTTTAAATTGCGTTAAATTTACTATATTATTTATACATATTTACATGAAGCATTTTTTTAAATTTTTTTACCTTTCAGTATTAATTTCCACTTTTGCTAATTGCTCTAAAGAATATGAGATTCCTCAAGAATTGGTTGTACATGATTTTGTTTGGAAAGGCTTAAACGCTTACTATTTAAATCAAAATGAAATTACAGATTTAGATGACAAACGCTTTAATTCTGATCAACAACTAGAGACCTATTTAAGTGCTTTTACTGATTACAATTCTCTTTACGCTAGTTTATTGATTTCTTCAGATGTAAAATCGGCTTTCGTTGAAGATTATAATACGATTATAAATCCTGAATTTAGGACTAGATTTACACATGGTTTAGAATTCGGTCTCTTTAAAGAACAAGATTCAGATACTATAATTGGCTATGCCTTAGACATCCTTCCTCTTTCTAACGCCTCTACTAAAAATATTTCTAGAGGTGATTATTTTTATGCTGTTGTAAATATTGATAATGATACTATAGATTTAACTAAAGACAATTATAAAAATTTATTATTAAACTATACGCAAGATACTTTGAAGTTAGTAATGATCGATTATGTAGAAAATATTGATGGATATAACGTTACTCTTAATAATGAAAAAATAGAATTAATTAAAAAGGACTATGCTTATAAGCCTGTTAACTCACAAAGTACGATTTTAGATAATGGAAATAATATTGGCTACTTATCATACAATAATGATTTTTCTATAAACTATATTAAAGATTTAAATAACACCTTTTTAGAGTTTAAAAATCAGAATATTACCGAACTTATTTTAGATTTAAGATACAATATTGGTGGAGGAAGTTTTGCTAAAAATATTTCAGAAATTTCAAGTATGATTACTGGCCAATTTACAGATGAAATTCTCATCAAAGAAAAATGGAATGCAAAAGCACAACCTTGGTTTACAGCAAATCAACCAGATTCTTTAGTAACTAAATTTCCAGAATCTTTAAATACCACAACAAATATTAATAGCTTGAATTTAACCGATGTTCACATCATATTAAATGGCAATAGTTTCACTGGTTCTTCTGCCGTTGAATTACTGATTAATAGTTTAAAACCACACATCAATGTACATATTATAGGAAATCAAACAGCAGGTAATAATACAGGCTCTATTTCTTTATACAACTCGGTAGATTATGATTTTAATTTAAAAAATAGTTCTCATACTGTCGCTTTGCAACCCATTGTGTTAAGTTTTCTAAATAAAGACGACCAAACCTACGAAAACGGGTTTTCACCAAACATCTCACTTTGTGCAAATGAAGATGCATTAGATTTAGGAGTTTTAGGTGAAACGTCAGATCCTATCTTAAATCGAATCTTAGACTATATTTCGACAGGAAATACGAGTACAAGCGAAACATGCAATCCTTATAATTTTGAATATTTATTTAACAGCATTAATACTCAAAGAGAAATTGACAATGGTGTATTTATCCATCAAGATTTACCAAATACCATTTAAAAAATGAAGAAAATTTTTATAATTAGTGTTTTAGCAATCGTTTTTTTATTTACTTCTTGTGAAAAAACAAAAACATATGGCATTGACACAACTGTAAATGATGAAATTAATTATTTTATTTGGAAAGGCTTAAATACCTTTTATTTATGGCAAAAAGAGGTGCCAGATTTAGCGGATGATCGATTTGCTAATTTTACTGATTTATATATTTATTTTAGAGGATACTCTTCACCTGAAGATATTTTTGAAAGCTTATTAAATAAACCTGCAGATCGCTTTTCTTGGATCGTTGATGATTATGTTGCTCTAGAAAATTCTTTTAATGGAATTAATCTTAGTAATGGTATGGAATTTGGTTTAGTGCAGTATACAAATGGATCTGACAATGTTTTTGGTTATGTACGTTATGTGATTGAGAACTCTGATGCCGATACTAAAGGAGTTTCTAGAGGTATGATTTTTAATTCTATAAATGGTTCTCAATTAACATTAACCAATTATAAAGATTTATTATTTAGTGATGACATCAATTACACGATTGGTTTTGCAGATTATAATGACGGAGTTCCTAATTCTAACAACAACGATATTTCTTTACTAAAACAAGAGTTGCAAGAAAACCCTATTGCCATCACGAAAGTTTTTACTGAAGGAACAAATAAAATTGGCTACTTATTGTACAATCAATTTGCTAGAAATTATGACGGACAATTAAATGCTGCTTTTTCTAATCTTAAATCAGAAGGTATTAATGAATTAATTATCGATTTGCGTTATAATGGTGGTGGCTCTGTAAGCTCAGCTACCTATTTAGGAAGCATGGTTACAGGCCAATTTAATGGTGCCCTTTATTCTCAACAAGTTTGGAATGATAAAGTTAGAGATGCGTTACCAGCAGAAAGGTTTTTAAATAATTTTACTGACGAAATTAAAAATACAGATTCTAATGGAGATATAGTTCTACAAGAAAGCATAAATAGTTTAGGTTTAGATAAAGTGTATTTTATAACAACGTATAGCTCAGCCTCTGCTTCTGAGTTAGTTATTAACTCTTTAAGCTCATACATTGATGTTAAATTAGTTGGTAAAACGACAAGAGGAAAACAAGTAGGATCTATAACTTTGTATGATTCTGATAATTTACAAAAAAATGGCAGCAACCTAAATCCAGATCACAAATATGCAATGCAACCTTTGGTTTTAGAAATTAGTAATAAAGACAATATAAATTATCCAAACGGTATTATTCCTGGAAACACTTTACCTGGAATAGAATTAGGTGAAGATTATAATAACCTTGGCGTTCTTGGTGAGCGTTCAGACCCCTTATTAGATAGAACTCTAATATATATTACTACAGGTAGTAAAACTAGTAACAAAACTGATAATTCTTATGATTTTAACGAGATTTTCAATTCAAAATTAGCAACACCCGCAAAGGAGTATATGTTTATTGAAGTAAAAGAAAATAATTTAATAATTAAAAATTTAGGTCTTTAAAACTAAGTTTTTAATACCATCTATTTTACTCATCAATTTATTGAAGTAATTAAGTTAGTACATCAGGTCTAAACTCGCTCATTAAAACTTCTCTTTTAGACTTTGCGTATTTAAAACCAGATTTCCACCATTTGCGCATCAGCTTCTCATCAAAAACTAAAGAGTTTGTTGTTAATACAGTTGGTGTATAATATAAATTTAATTTTACATGCTTGTTATTTGCTGCTAATTTTCCAATAGTAATATTATGTCTTTCAACATGGGTTAACATAAAGTCGAACACATCAAATAGTAAAGAAAAAGGGTTTTTAGAAGGCATTCTATTAATCTGACTAACTTCGGTCTCTAGAATAATCACGTCAATTTCTGTGGCTCCTCTTAAAATAGCTTCTCTAATTGGTACCAATGAACCAAAACCACCGTCTGCATATTGGCAATGATTTTTTTCTAACAAACTCATAAAAGGTACGTAATTACAAGAACCCCAAATCCAATCACAAAAATCTTTATAAGTACAATCATTACTTGATTTATATTCAATTTGATTAGTTGTTAAATTAGAAACAGTCACCACAACTTCTTTATCACTTTTTCTAATTTCCTCATACATCTTTTGGGTAACATTTTTTTTAATTAATGTTCTTAAATTTTTACTTTCTCCAAATGTTTTTCTTCCGTTTAAAAAATTCCATAAAGTATTTAAATGTCGAATACTAACTACTTTTACACCTGCAACTATTTTAATTTTAAAAGGATTATTACTAAAAATAGATTCTTGATTTACATGAGTATACAAGTGTTTTAACTCATCTAACATCCCTAAAGCTAAATGAGAAATCATTAAACTACCTGTGGATGTACCAATAAATAAATCATAATCTCTATTCTCTTTTTTCATTAAATATTGAGCAACACCTCCTGCAAATGCTCCTTTACTTCCACCCCCAGAAATTACCAATGCTTTCTTCATGAACTACAAATGATTTGTTTACTTTAGTGGTATAAAAATATCAAAAATGAAAAGAATATCAATACTAATTTTCACTTTCCTTTTAATAGCCTCTTGCTCAAAAGAATATATTCCTAGAAACGTTGAAACTATTGAAATTCAAGAATTTAAAATGAATCTTACTAGTATTAGAGCAATTAAAGGAATAGATTCAGAAACAGTGCATTATGTTGGTTCAAAAGGCGATTTTGGTTTTACGTCTGATGGAGGAAAATCTTGGTCTACAAAATATATTACCTATCAAGATTCTATCCTTCCAAACTTTAGAAGTTTCGCTAAAAATGGTGATGCTTTTTTTGCACTATCAATTGCAAATCCTGCATTATTATATAAGTTTTCACAAACTAAAATAGCGTTAGTATATTCAGAAAGTCATGAAAAAGTATTTTATGATGCTTTACAGTTTTTTGATGATGGAATCCATGGAATTGCAGTTGGAGATCCAATAGACGATTGTGCATCAATTATTTTAACTTCTGATAAAGGAAATACTTGGAGCAAAATTCCGTGTAAAAATTTACCAGAATTGATTGATGGTGAAGCTTTTTTTGCAGCAAGTAATACAAATATTAAAACAATAGGGAGTACTGTATGGATTGCTTCCGGTGGTAAAAAATCCCGTATTTTAAAGTCTAATGATTTTGGAAAAACATGGCAAATTTTTGAGACACCAATTATCCAAGGAAAAGGTCCTCAAGGAATTTATTCTATCGATTTTTATGATAAAAATAACGGAATCGCAATTGGTGGAGATTACTCTAAACCTCTAGCAAACAAAGCCAATAAAGCTATTACAAAAGATGGTGGGGAAACTTGGACTTTAGTTGCAGAAAATAAAAAACCTAATTATAAAAGTTGTGTACAATATGTACCTAATACAGACGGAAAAGAAATTTTTGCTGTTGGAAAAACAGGAGTTTCTTTTTCTAATGATTCAGGAAATACTTGGAAAGAAGTTTCTAAAGACTCGTATTACACCATTCAATTTATAGATAAGAATACAGCTTGGTTAAGTGGTTCTAAAAAAATGGGAAGACTGATCTTAAAATAAATTCATAAAACTACCATCTCAAATTTTTAAAATCAATCATGAAATATAGAATTCTTTTTCTAGCGTCAATACTTTCTTTTTCTTGTACCAATAAATCAGAAATTATCAAAGATTTTAATTGCTTAAATTCAGGTTTTGATAAATTAGAAAAGGTGGATGATGTTAAAGGTTTATTTTCTATACAACTTCCTACAAATTGGAAAATCAATTTATATCAAGATGAAGTACAATCATCTATTTTTGCTGCGGACACAACAAGACAACTTACAGAAACTGTTTTATTGGATGTAACTTTAATCAACAATAAAATTAATTTTGATGATGTTTTTTTGTTACAACAAGAACAAGAAAACTTAGCAAGAAACTTAATTAAAACAAAATCAAAGAAAATTACACTTTTAGAAAAATCGTCAATTTACATAGTTTACAAAGGAAAAAAAGGGGAGTTTAACTATCAAACTTGTCATACTTTTATCAAAATAGATGAAAAAAATATCATCTTTGCAAAAACAGAAGTCTATGGAGATTCTTTAGTAAATGAAAGATTTTGTAATTCATTCTCTTTAATAGAAAACATTAAAATACATCAACAAAAATGATTGACAAACAACATCTTACAGCTCGTTTTATAAAATATGTTACTATAGACACTGAGTCAGACCCAAACAATTCTGCTTTTCCAAGTACAGAAAAACAGTGGAACTTGGCAAAGGTTTTAGAAAAAGAACTTATGCAAATTGGTCTGCAAGATGTTGAGTTAGATGAAAATTGTTACATCATGGCAACTTTACCAAGTAACTTAGATTATGAAGTGCCAACAATCGGTTTTGTTTCACACATAGATACCAGTCCAGATTTTACAGGTGCAAATGTAAAGCCGCAAATAATTAAGAATTATGACGGAAAAGACATCCTTTTAAATAAAGAAAAGAACATTATTTTATCTCCAGATTATTTTGATGATTTATTGCAATATAAAGGTCAGACTATAATTACAACTGATGGAACAACACTTTTAGGTGCAGATGATAAAGCTGGAGTTACAGAGATTGTAACAGCAATGGAATACCTAATTAACAATCCAAAAATTAAACATGGTAAAATTAGAATTTGTTTCACACCTGATGAAGAAGTCGGTAAAGGCGCACATTTATTTGATGTTGAAAAATTTGGTGCAAAATGGGCTTATACTATGGATGGCAGTCAGATTGGTGAATTAGAATATGAAAACTTTAATGCAGCAAGTGCAAAAATTACAGTTACTGGTAAAATTGTACATCCAGGTTATGCCAAAGGTAAAATGATTAATTCAATGTTGATTGCTAATGATTTTATTGCCGCTGTTCCTGCAAACGAAGTTCCAGAAAAAACAACGGGTTATGAAGGTTTTTTCCATTTACATGATCTAAATGGAAATGTAGAAGAAACTGTTTTAGAATACATCATAAGAGACCATGATTTTAATTTGTTTGAAAAAAGAAAAAAATTAATGCAAAAAATTGCAGGTGATTTTAACGAACGTCTTCAACAAAATTTAATTAAAATTGAAATAAAAAATCAATATTTTAATATGAAAGAAAAAGTAACACCTGTTATGCATATTGTAGATATTGTTGAAGAAGTGATGAAAGATATTGGAATTACTCCTTTAATAAAACCGATTAGAGGTGGAACAGATGGGTCTCAGCTTTCATATAAAGGTTTACCTTGTCCTAATATATTTGCTGGTGGGCATAATTTTCATGGTCGTTTTGAATATGTTCCGGTAGAATCTATGATCAAAGCAACAGAAGTAATCGTTGGTATTGCACAAAAAATTTCTGAAAAATATAAATAAGTATTTAAAATAATTCTGGATTTTTACCTTTTACATTTTTATAAAAAGAGTAAAAGAAATTAAAATCTTTCTCTTTATCATCCGTTGTATAATAAGGTTCCGATATTTTTATTTTCTTGTTTTCAAAATCTAAAGTAGCCATAACTATAGGTACACTTGCGCCTTTGGCTATATAGTAAAAACCTGTTTTCCAAGCATCAACTTTTTTACGAGTTCCTTCAGGAGATAAACCTAACCTAAATTCTTTTTTTGAATTAAAAATTTCAATAATCGCATCAACCAAGTTATTACTTTGACTTCTATCTACAGGTGTACCTCCTAAGCCTCTAAAGAAAAAACCAAAAGGGCCATTAAACAGTGAGTTTTTTCCAATAAAATTAATCATAGTTCCAGAAGCCATTCTAGATAAAATAGCAATAGGAAAATCTTGCCAGCTTGTATGGGGTGCTGCTATAACAACATACTTTTTAATACCTTGTGGAAAATTACTTTCTAACTTCCAACCTAAAATTGTATATAATATAAATTTAGCGAATCCTTTCATAGTCTATTTTAAAAGTGATAAATTTAAGGACTTAATTTGATATGATGAACGATTTGATTATTTACTTCTTAATTGCACTGACTTTTAGCTTTATAGGTATCTTTATAGGTAAACTTTTAGCTAAATTAAATTTCGAAAAAGAGAAAACTGTAGTAGAAAAAGAGAAATCTACCTTAGAAGAACGTGTTGCATTGTTACAACAATCTAAAGATATGATTGAAAATAATTATATAGAACTTCAAAAAGAGCTTAAAAGTAATCAGCAAGAAAAAGAACATTTAATTACTGTAAATACAAGGCAAGACTCCGAAAACAAAAACTTGCAACTAAAGTTAGATGAACATAAAGTTGAGGTTGAAAAATTACATGAAAAGTTCAAAAAAGAATTTGAAAATTTAGCAACAAAAATTTTAGAGGATAATTCTACAAAATTTAAAACCCAAAATAAAGAAAGTATAAGTGCTATATTAAACCCTCTAAAAGAAAAAATTGAAGGGTTTGAGAAAAAAGTAACAGAAACACAGGAAAAAAGTATTGGAATGCATTCTGCCTTAAGAGAGCAGTTGGGTCATTTAAAAGACTTGAACTTACAAATGAGTAAAGAAGCAATAAATTTAACGAATGCTTTAAAAGGTGACAATAAAACTCAGGGAGATTGGGGAGAAACACAATTAGAAATTTTACTAGAAAAAGCAAAATTAACGAAAGGCATACATTACAGCACTCAAGGTGGATTTAGAGATGATGAAGGTAAAATAAAGAAACCAGATTTTATTATTAACTTACCAGACAATAGACACTTAATTGTTGACTCGAAAGTATCTTTAACAGCTTATGAAGGTTATTTTTCTGCAGAAAATGAAATTGAAAAAGAAGCTTTTTTATCAAAACATATTAAGAGTATAAGAGATCATTTTAAAGATTTAAGTTCCAAAAAATACGATACTTTATATGAAATCAACTCACCGGATTACGTCTTAATGTTTGTGCCTATTGAACCAGCATTGATGATTGCTCTTAATAAAGTTAATGGTTTATACTTAGAAGCTCTTGATAAAAACATTGTTTTAGTATCTACATCTACGCTATTAGCAACTTTAAGTACTGTTTCTTCAATGTGGAGACAAGAAAATCAGAAGAATAATGTATTAGAAATATCTAAACAAGCAGGAGCCTTATATGACCAATTTGTAAATTTAACTGAAGATTTAATTAAAGTTGGTAATCAATTAAAAACGGTACAAGGAAGTTATGATTCTTCAATGAAAAAATTAACTGGTAGAGGAAACTTAATTAAAAAAGTAGAAAACATAAAACAATTGGGTGTAAATACATCAAAAAAAATAAATCAAAACTTATTAGATAGGGCAAACGATTTAGATTAAGTTTTTAACAATTTAATTCTTAAAAACAAAAAAGCATCAAATTAATTTTGATGCTTTTTTTTATACTTAAAACCAATAAATAATTACATAACAAATAGTCTTCTTGCACCCATCATTTCAGAAACACGCTCACCTATTTCGTGCAAAGCATCTTCATTATCTGCATTTCGAATCGCTTCGTCTATAAAGTCTACAACGGCTTTCATATGTTCTACCTTAAGACCTCGAGTTGTAATTGCTGGCGTTCCAACACGAATACCTGAAGTTACAAAAGGAGATTTATCATCAAAAGGAACCATATTTTTATTTACTGTTATCGCCGCTTTTCCTAAAGCAATTTCTGCGTCTTTACCAGAAATATTTTTATTCCGCAAATCAATTAACATACAATGATTATCTGTACCACCAGAAATTAATTGATATCCTTTTGCTACAAATTCTTTCGCCATTGCAGCAGCATTTTCTTTTACTTGAATTTGATATTCTAAAAACTCATCTGTTAAAGCTTCCCCAAAAGCAATTGCTTTTGCAGCAATAACATGCTCTAAAGGTCCACCTTGATTTCCTGGAAATACAGCAGAATTTAATAAAGTTGACATCTTTTTGAGTTTTCCACTTTTTAAAGTTTCACCAAAAGGGTTTTCAAAATCTTTACCAATCATTATAACCCCTCCTCTTGGACCACGCAACGTTTTATGTGTCGTAGAAGTTACTATATGGCAATGAGGTAAAGGATCGTTTAAAATTCCTTTTGCAATTAAACCTGCAGGATGAGAAATATCTCCCATTAAAATAGCGCCAACACTATCAGCAATTTTTCTAAAACGTTCATAATCGATATCTCTAGAATAAGCAGAAGCACCAGCTATAATTAAATTTGGCTGCTCTTTAGTTGCTGTTTCTTGAATTTTATCATAGTTTAAAACACCCGTCTCTTTTTCTACTCCATAAAAAGATGTTTTATATAATTTACCTGAAAAATTTACTGGAGAACCATGAGTTAAATGACCTCCATGAGATAAATCAAAACCTAAAATTTTATCTCCTGCTTTCAAACAAGCCGAAAAAACAGCAGTATTTGCTTGTGAACCAGAATGTGGTTGTACGTTTACATATTCTGCACCAAATAATTCTTTAGCTCGATCTATCGCAATTTGCTCAACAATATCTACAATTTCGCAACCTCCATAATATCTTTTTCCAGGATATCCTTCAGCATATTTATTTGTTAGAACAGAGCCTTGTGCTTGCATTACTTGGTCACTAGCAAAATTTTCTGAAGCGATTAATTCTAATCCGTTTAACTGTCTTTCTTTTTCTTCCTCTATAAGGTCAAAAATTTGATTGTCTAATTGCATTATTGTTGTTATTTTGAATAGAGAACAAAAGTAACAAAAAACCAAATAATTTTAAATAACTTTTTAGTATATTTTCACCAAATTAGAAAGATTTATTCAATTCAAAAAAAAGCAATGTTAAAAATAAGTTATTCGTGGAGTTTCATCCTAAAAACGATAAAAATTCCATAAATTTGAGCAAAATAAAGAATTTATATAATGATCATAACAGCAAATAATCCTAATAGAAAATCTTGGTTAAAAGTTAAAGAAGATTCAGATTTTCCAATACAGAATATTCCTTTTGGAGTGTTTATTACTAGAGACGATATTATTACAATTGGAAGTAGAATCGGAGATTTTGCAATAGATTTAGGTGCATTTCATCAATTAGGCTACTTTGAAGGAATTCCTTTAACTGATGATATTTTTTTACAAGATAATTTAAATGACTTTATTGCTGATGGACGTAAAACATGGAGATTAGTTCGTAACAGAATTGCTGAAATTTTTGACGTTACCAATGGAAAACTACGTGATAGTGCTGTTCATAAAGAACAAATAATTTTTAGAATGGATGAGGTAGAAATGTTATTACCTGTTGCTGTAGGTGATTATACAGATTTTTACGCAAGTAAAGAGCATGCAACTAATGTTGGTTCTTTATTTAGAGATCCAGAAAATGCATTGTTCCCAAATTGGCTTCAAGTTCCAATAGGTTATCATGGAAGAAGTTCATCTATCATTCCCTCTGGAACTCCAATTAGAAGACCTCATGGACAATCGAGACCTAATGAAGGTGAAACTACTCCGAATTTTGGACCAAGTAAATTATTGGACTTTGAGCTTGAAATGGCTTTTATTACAACAGATGCAAATGTTTTAGGGGAAAGAATTGAGATTGGAGAAACTGAAGAACATATTTTTGGATTAGTGCAATTTAATGATTGGTCTGCAAGAGACATTCAAGCATGGGAGTATGTACCTTTAGGTCCTTTTTTAGGAAAGAGCTTCGCCTCTACTATTTCTCCTTGGATTGTAACTTTAGATGCTTTAGAGCCTTTTAAAGTAGACAACCCAAAACAAGTTTACGAACCTTTAGCTTATTTAAAACAAGAAGGAAAAGGAAGTTACGATATTCATTTACAAGTAGGAATCCAACCAGAAAACGGAGAAGAAACTGTGGTTGCCAATTCTAATTTTAAATATATGTATTGGACAATGGCACAACAATTAGCACATCATACTGTCAATGGATGTAATGTTCGTTCAGGAGATATGATGGGTTCTGGAACCATTTCTGGTCCAACAAAAGATAGTTATGGATCTATGTTAGAATTAACTTGGCGTGGTCAAAATCCGATTACATTAAAAGATGGTACAACACGTAAATTCATTAATGACAATGATACCGTTATTATGCGTGCACATTGTAAAAATGAGAATATACGTATTGGTTTTGGCGAGTGTATTGGTAAAGTTTTACCTGCTAAGTAAACTGCCTTATATTTTAAATAAAAG
>LAQA01000019.1:0-3453 GCA_000981625.1 Flavobacteriaceae bacterium ASP10-09a | reverse complement strand
TTAATTAAGAAAAATAAGCAATAAATAAATTTAAATGTAACATTTCTCTAAAGCCGGAGACTAATAAATTAAGCGTGTAACCCACACGATAGTATCTTCAAAAAATTGGGTTTTCAAATAACAAACCATTAATAGTGCAACAATGCAGCTATTATATAAAACTTAACTAAAAAAAACTATGATGACATTTATTGGAATTGCTTTAATATTAGTAGGTATAGGATTATTCATACTAAAAAAATACAACGACAGTGCTAGAAAAAAGAATACTATTATTAGAGCCTTTAATGAGTCTAATAATGAAGCAAGACAGCACAAAGAATTAAACGCAGTATTAGAAATACCCGTTGCATGGTGGTCTAGCACCATTATTGGTGTTTTGTTTGTATTCTTAGGGGTTGCAAATCCGTTTAGTATTAATGATGCAGGAGAAAGAACTGTAGTGCAACCAATTACTGGCGCTTTATGGACACAGTTTAATCCTGGTTTGTATTTCTCTGGTTTCTTTAGTACAAAGACTGTTTGGCCTAATAATTTCACAATCCAAGTAAGCCGCGAAGGAAATAAAAGTCCAGATGCAGATTTGTGGGTTGCAAGTAATCCGAAAGATGGGACGTTTAGTGAAGGAGATAATGCAGAACTAGAGCATACCGTTAAGTGGGATTTGCCAAGTAGTGAACCGATGATGTTAGATTTGCATATTACGTATAATAATTTTGAAAATTTAATGAGTACTACCTTATTATCTTATCAAAAGAAAATTGCCTCTTTTAGTACACAACGGATGTCTTCTGAAGCACATTATTCTGGAGGTAAATCTCAGTTAGATCAATACTTTCAAGACCAATTGCGTAACGGACAAGTATTATTAGAAACAAACACCAAAACGAGAGTACTAGAAGATGGAAGCCAAGAAACGTATATTGATGTAAAACCGAAACTTGATACAAAAAGTGAAATGGTACGAGTAGAAAGCGATATTCAAACATTCGGAATTTTGTCTACATATACGTCTATGGATAATGTGCATTATGTAAAAGAGATTGATGTAAAATTAAGACAGAAGATTAAATATGCTGCAGATAAAGCAAACTCTAAGCAAGAATTAATTGCTGCGCAACAAGAAGAGCAAACAGCCATTGTAAAAGGTAGAAAATTAATTGCAGAGCGAACTGCCATTGAAGAAGCAGATGAAATAGAATCTGTAATTAGAGCGCGGAAAGCAAAACTTGTAGCTGCAGAAAAGTTAGAAGAAGACAAATACAAAGCAGCATCTACCCTAGCCTTGAAAAAAGCAGAAGCTGAAGGTGATAAATTAAAAGTATTGGCTGGGTTATCTCCTTTAGAGCAAGCCAAAATAGACAAAGAGACTGCAATTGGAGTTGCACAAGCGTTAGCAGGACCTAATGGTATTGTTTTTCCACGTATTGTGGTTTCTGGAGGCGATTCTAATGATGGTGGAAACGGAGCTTTACAAACAGTTCAGCTTAAAATGTTAAATGATTTAGCAAAGTCTATGTCCACTAGAAAGAGATAAATAGAACGCAGTCTATTCACTTGTATTCAAAAAAAAAGCGCTGAAAATTCAGCGCTATTTTTGTGTCGTTTATTCTTCTATTGGTGGATGTCCAAAAATTTCTTCATAGACTTCATCAAAATTAGTTCTTAAATATGCATTTAATTTCTTACGATAATCATCTTTTAACCATGTAACAAAATTGTGTGTACTTTTAGAAATACACTTGGCATATCTGTTAATTCTGTCATCTATTTCTTCTCCTAGTTTCTTTGCTAAAATTAATGCATCAAAAACATCTTCACTGTTTTCTATACACATTTTCGCATGATGTTCTATAGATTTCTCTAACACCCTTTTAGAGGATTCTCCTGTTCTAATAGTATCTATATACACATATTTCATATCAAAATAAGTGTCTTTAGAATTGGCAAATTCTTTTTTAACATCCGCAGGTAATTCATACCTAAAAGTACTTTCTATTTCTTCATCAGAAAGAATTGCATTTAGATAATAATCTGGAGCTCTGAACATTTTCTGCCAATCTAAATCTGCACCCCAAGGTCCAAATCTGTGGAAATTATTCCCTAGATCAATAACTTCAAAAGAATTTTTATTCGTAAAAGTACGAGAGCCACGCCCTATCATTTGGTAATATAATGTCAAAGATTTTGTTGCTCTATTTAAAATAATAGCCTCAATACTCGGTTCATCAAAACCAGTGGTTAAAATACTAACAGAGGTTATAATCGCATTTGGAGTTTTATGAAACCATTTTAAGATAAAATCACGTTCTTTTCGTGTATTAGTGTTGTCTAAATGTGCAATGGGGTAACCTGCTTTTTTAAAGGCGTGATAGACTTGTATAGAAGTGTTAATTCCGTTGTTAAAAATTAATGTCTTTTTTCCTTTTGCCGTTTCTTCATAAGCAGAAACTAATTTAGAAAGCATATCGGAGTTAGTATATAAATCTTCAGAAGACTTAACTGTATAATCTCCATTTGCTCCGACTTCTAAAGAAGTTAAACCAACATTACAAGAGTACAAGTTAGCGCTTGCTAAATATTCATTATCAATTAAATGCTGAATAGATTCACCTACAAACAATTCTTGATAGTTCTCATACATAGGTAATTTTACGTTAGAACTTAATGGAGTTGCTGTAACACCTAATATAAAAGATTGATCAAAGAACTTAAATATTTTTGTAAATGAATTGTAGTGAGCCTCATCTACAATTACCAAACCTATATCAGAAATATCTAGTTTTTCGTCGTTTAAACGATTCTTTAAAGTCTCAACCATCGCAACAAAACAACTGTATTCGTCTTGATCGTCTAACTTTGCAGTACTGTTTATGATTTTATTGTTTACACCAAATTCGTCCAACATTTTAGACGTTTGTTTGCTCAACTCAATTCTATGAGTTAACACTAAAACCTTCTTTTTAAACTTTTCTAGATAACGTCTAACAATTTCTGAAAAGATAACTGTTTTACCTCCTCCAGTTGGTAGTTGGTATAAAAGATGATAATCTTGAGGAGCATCATCAAACCTTCTAAAAATTTCTTGAAGAGCGTCTTGTTGATATCCGTATAATTCTTTACCTACTTTTGTTACTGAAGTGCCTATTTCTGCCAAAGGAATATAAATTTGAAATACAAAAATAAGACTTAAAATAGGTTTATCACATATTTAAACTATATAAATCTTGTTAAATTCGTTTGAGTAATCTCAGAATGAGAAACATCGTGCACAGAAACTTCATTTTTAATGACCAATAATTGTGGAGATTGATGTACTACTTGAAAGCTAGAACCTAGTTCGTCAGAGATATTTCTATAGTTTAACAAGTCTAAATAATAAACTTTTAAATGTTGATGATTCTCCTGAAACAACTCTTCAAACTGTTTGATAACAATTTTACTAATTCCACA
>LAQA01000069.1:14159-17779 GCA_000981625.1 Flavobacteriaceae bacterium ASP10-09a | reverse complement strand
TAAAATATATGGATTTTCTAAATCAGCAATCATTTTATCTGCATCAGTTACAAAATACGGAGATAAATATCCTCTATCAAATTGCATACCTTCAACAACATCAACATACGTTTCCATTCCTTTAGCTTCTTCAACCGTAATAACACCTTCTTTACCAACTTTACTAAAAGCAGTAGCGATTAATTCGCCAATGGTATTATCATTATTTGCAGAAATTGCAGCAACTTGTCTTATTTTTTCTGAAGAATTTCCTACTTTTTTAGCTTGCTTTTCTAAATCAGCAACAATTGCTAAAACAGCTTTGTCTATTCCACGTTTCAAATCCATTGGATTTGCACCTGCAGCAACATTCTTTAAACCTTCTTTTACAATTGCTTGTGCAAGAACGGTTGCTGTTGTAGTTCCATCACCAGCTAAATCATTGGTTTTAGAGGCAACTTCTTTTACCATTTGAGCTCCCATGTTTTCAAGCTCGTTTTCTAATTCTATTTCTTTTGCTACAGAAACTCCATCTTTAGTTACAGTTGGTGCTCCAAAAGATTTAGAAATAATTACGTTTCTTCCTTTAGGGCCTAATGTTACTTTTACTGCATTTGCTAAAGCATCAACTCCACGTTTTAGTCCGTCTCTTGCTTCAATATCAAATTTTATATCTTTTGCCATTTTTATTTTGCTTTTAACTTTTGCTTTTAGCTGTTCGCTATTGGCTTAGTTTTATTGTTAATTTATTCGTGTTAGGATTTATTGCCTAAAGCTATCTAAATAATTGCTAAAATATCAGATTCACGCATCATTAAATAATCTACACCCTCTAATTTTAAATCAGTCCCACCATATTTACCATATAAAACAGTATCGCCAACTTTTACAGTTAAAGGCTCATCGATTTTACCATTTCCTATTGCAACAACAGTACCTTTTTGAGGTTTCTCTTTCGCATTGTCTGGTATAATTAATCCAGATGCAGTTTTTGTTTCTGCAGGTGCAGGCTCTACAAGAACTCTGTCTGCTAAAGGTTTAATGTTTAATCCCATTTTTTTATAAATTTTGATTAATTAAATTATTTTTTAATATTTTATTAATGCTCAGAAATTATGCCAATAAATTATAACTGACAATTTTTCCTTGATTGATTTTATTCCTAAAAATTAAGCACAAAAAAATGCCAACGTGTCATTTTCGTTGGCATTTTTTTAATATTGTCTAATAAGATTACTTAATACTATCATTTGTAGTAGGAGTTGTGTTTTCTACTGGCGTAGTTGTTTCAATTCCATTTAAAGTATTATCTAAATTAACATTATTATCACTTTCTCTTGGAATGGCGAAATTTGCTAATAAAATCAAAGCAAACATTGCAATAGCTAAAGTCCAAGTTGTTCTGTCTAAAAAATTGTTAGTGCTTTGCACTCCTCCTAAAGATTGTGCTCCACCACCTCCAAAAGAAGAAGATAATCCTCCACCTTTAGGGTTTTGTACCATCACTATTAATATTAAAGCAATAGCTACAACTAAAATTAGAATTAAAAAGGCTGTATAATTCATGGTTTATTTTTTTGTAAAATTTGTATTCTTTTAATTTGGTCTGCAAAGAAACCACTTTTTTCTGGATATTTCAAACTTAAAATTCTATAAGCTTGTATTGCGTTTTCATACTTTTTTTGTTCTAAATAAACTTTAGCTAAAGTTTCTGTCATTAAGGATGAATCTTGTTTGTTTTTAGAAACAGAAATAGAAATACTTTTATCTTTGGGGATAGGTGCTATTTTTGGGTTACTTTTAATAAACTTCTCAATGATATCAACTTTTTTTAGGGGCTCTTTTTTTGAATTTTCTTTTCTAACAATTGGATTTCTAGCTGATAATTGCAGCCATTGATTAAATGAATGATTTTCTGAACTGGTAAAAGAGATCGGTTTGCCAATTTCTAACTTCTCTTTAGCTTTTGCAATCGGTTTTAGAATGCTTTCTGCTATTATTTCTTCTTCTGTGATGATTTTAGTAACTGTAATTTCTGTTGGTTGTTGACGATTATCTTCTTTTTGAATATTAAATTTTTTTGAAGTTATAAAATCGAACAATACAGTTCTATCTGTTGTGTAAGCTGCAGTTGTTTTTAATTCGTTGTTATATTTAAAACTATCCTGATTTTTTAATCCCTTTAAATACAAAGCTCTTGCTGCTTGAAAGTAAGGGGATTCATCAATAATAGCTTTTAAATCAGCAGTTTTTAAGTGCTCAATAGATTTTTTTTCGTCTATTTTATCGCTAAATTTTGAATTTACCATTTTGCAACTGAGGCATTAAAAACATCTTGTGTTATACGTTCAATAATTTCGTCTAAAGCATTTTCTAAAATACTACCTGTAAGTTGAGAGTTTGCTCCAAAATCTGAATAAAAAGAAAATGATTTCTCAAAATCGTCTTCTTCTTTTAATTTATTTACAAAACGAACATTTATAGTAACTGTTAATCGATTTTGAGCTGCAGTCTGAGCAGCTGTTCCACTCATAGGTGTAACTCTGTAGCCTGTGATTTCTCCATTAAATTGTAAGTCACCGTTTGAACTCGTAAGAGTTAAATTTGTTTGACGCGTAAATAAATCTTGTAAGTCGTTGGTGAAACGCTGTGTTAAAACAGGTTCTACTAAAGGTGCTTGATTTGGGAAAAAATCGATTTGAATCGTTTTTGAGTCTCCTGTATTTCCTCCGGTAAAAGAGTAAGCTCCACAGCTAATAAGTAGCAATGAGCTTATATAAAATAGTGTTATGTAGAATATTTTTTTCATGAATTTAAGATTGTAGCCACTTGAACATACACTATTTTCTATAAATCGTATTGTTTAATTTTTCTGTACAAAGTTCTTTCAGAAATCCCCAATTCTTTAGCTGCTAATTTACGTTTATTACTATTTTTTTCTAAGGATTTTTTAATCATTTCAATCTCTTTGTCTTGTAAAGATAAAGATTCGTCTTCTTCAATCGTCTCAATAAAATCATAATCTTTTTCTTCGGAAGAATTTTGAGGAATATTTAAAACTTCAACATTGCTGTCTTGTCTGTCTTTGTTCTCATACATCTTTTCTATTAATTGATGGTGTTCTTCTTGCACTTCTTCTGCATTACCATTCTTTATTAAGTCTAATGTCAGTTTTTTTAAATCGTTGATGTCATTACGCATATCAAATAAGATTTTATACATAATATCACGCTCTGTAGAAAAATCATTTTCTTTTTTACCGCCAATAATAGCTGGTAAATTGCCATTATTATTTGGTAAGTATTGTCGAAGTTTAGATGCAGTAACAATTCTTTCTTCTTCAATAACTGAAATTTGTTCTGCTAAATTTTTTAACTGACGGATATTTCCAGGAAAACGATAATTTAGCAAAATACTCACAGCATTTTCATCTAATCGAATAGAAGGCATTCTGTATTTTTGAGCAAAATCTGAAGCAAATTTTCTAAAGAGTAAATGAATATCTTCACTACGATCTCTTAACGCAGGTAAATGAATCTCTACAGTACTTAATCTGTAATATAAATCTTCTCTAAATTTTTCATTTTGAATAGCAGATTGCATGTTTACATTGGTTGCAGCTACAATTCTAACATTGGTTT
>LAQA01000069.1:488-13884 GCA_000981625.1 Flavobacteriaceae bacterium ASP10-09a | reverse complement strand
TTCTCTTTACCAACACCACTTTCACCAGTAACCAAAACAGAAATATCAGTAGGAGCAACTCTTACTGCTTTTTCTAATGCTCTGTTAAGGTGGATATCATTTCCGATAATTCCAAAACGTTGTTTTAATGCCTGTGGGTTTTCCATTAATGATAAAAATATGTTTTAGTTTCTATAATTAGGTTATCTCCTTTAATTGTTTTTTCAGATGAAATAGGATAATTATTGTGGTATTCGTACAAATAATTTTCGTACGATTCATCATTAGAAGTTAGGTTGTTGGGACTGGAATTAATAATTATTCCATAACCATTACCTGACATTAATAGCTCTGGGGCATATTTACTCATAGAGTTATGTAAGGGATTCGTTCTATGATCATAAGTAAATTTTATACTTGAATTTATTTCTTCATAATTTTGAATTTCACGAATTACCTCAATCAAATTCCCGTCAGAATCATAGAATAAGTTTGTTTTGGATAAATACTTATTTTGGAAATTATTAAAAGTATGGAGACCAATTACTTTAGATAATTGATTGGTTTCGAAAACTACTGTATACGTATATAATTCATTATTAGATTCATAATTGAAAGAAGTTAAATTTTCACTTCTGGTAATTATATAATCGTCCCCTCCTCCCATAAATCCAAAATTAAAACTTGTTAGTTCTGAATTATTATAATTAAAACGATATGAACTAGTTTCTATACGGCCGTAGTTATAAACGCTTATTTTATCAATATCTTCTTCATAACTATAGTCATAAAAATAACCTGAATTATTGTTTTCAATTTTCAGGATTCTTCCTTCATCGTCAAAATTGGTTTCTCTTGACACATCAGGGCCTTCTCTAGTTGTTTTTCTTAACAACAAAGGGTTGTCTAGTGGTAAAGTCGATTCATTAAAATCTTCTAGATTACAACCTGTAATTAAACTTAGTAATACTGAGAAATAGATTATTTTTTTCATTTTAATTATTTTCAGAGTAATTTACGGCTTTTCCTTTTAAGGTAGCTGAAGTACAGTCTTCTACTTTTACGTTCACGAAATCACCTAATTTATAATGTTCTTTTGCAAAAACAATTACGGTATTTTGTGTGTTTCGTCCTTTCCATTCATTCGGGTTTTTCTTAGAAGTTCCTTCAATTAAAACTTCTTCTGTTTTTCCTAAATGTTGTTGGGTTCTATATAAAGCGTGTTCTTGCTGTAAATCGATTACTTCTTGCAATCTGCGCTTTTTTACTGCATGCGGCACATCATCTTCCATCTTTTTTCCTGCCAAAGTTCCTGGTCTTTCAGAATAGGTAAACATAAAACCGAAGTCATACTTTACATATTCCATCAACGCTAAAGTATCTTTATGATCTTCTTCAGTTTCACCACAAAAACCAACAATCATATCTTGTGATAAAGACATTTCTGGAACTATTTTATAGATATTATCTATCAATTCCATGTATTCTTCACGAGTATGTTGTCTGTTCATGGCTTTTAACATGGCATTACTTCCACTCTGAACAGGTAAATGAAGGTATTTACAAATATTTATATGTTTTGCCATAACATGAATTACATCTAAACTCATGTCTTGAGGATTAGATGTAGAAAAACGAAAACGTGTTTTAGGAAACTGCGTTGCACACATATCTAACAATTCTGCAAAATCTACAGCAGTTGCTTGCGCCATTTCAGTTGCTTTTTTGAAATCTTTTTTCAATCCACCGCCAAACCATAAAAAGCTATCTACATTCTGACCTAAAAGTGTAATTTCTTTAAAGTCTTTGTCAACCATCGATTGAATTTCCTCTAAAATACTTTTTGGATCTCTACTTCTTTCACGTCCACGCGTAAAAGGAACTACACAAAACGTACACATGTTGTCGCAACCTCTTGTAATAGATACAAATGCAGTAACTCCGTTAGAGTTTAAACGAACAGGAGAAACATCTCCATACGTTTCATCTTTAGATAAAATAACGTTTACAGCGTCTCTACCTTCGCTAACTTCACTTAATAAATTAGGTAAATCTCTATAAGCATCTGGTCCAACAACTAAATCAACAATTTTTTCTTCTTCTAAAAACTTTTCTTTCAGACGTTCTGCCATACATCCTAAAACACCAACTTTCATTTTAGGATTTACTTTTTTTACAGCATTGTATTTTTGTAAACGTTTTCTTACCGTTGTTTCAGCTTTTTCTCTGATAGAGCAAGTATTAACTAAGACTAAATCTGCTTCTTCAAGTATTTGAGTGGTGTTATAACCTTCTTTGTCTAAAATAGCAGCTACAATCTCACTATCATTCATATTCATCTGACAGCCATAGCTTTCGATGAATAATTTCTTGGTATTTTGTATTTTATTTTCGGTTACAAGTGCTTTCCCTTGTATTTTCTCGTCTATGATTTTTTCTACGTGTTCCATCTATCAATTTATCATTAAAAGGAGAGCAAAGGTACAACCAAATTTGAATTTTTATGACATTTTGGCAGAAAAAATAATCTAGTAATTTTGTTAATTATTTATTGAAATTTGAAGAAATAATTTTTTTTCACAAAAAACTGACTACTTTTGCATACCAAAATAGTATATTTTTAAAGCGTTTTAGCGACAAAAGAAAGATAAATGGCAAAGAACTTAGTAATTGTAGAGTCCCCGGCAAAAGCAAAAACCATCGAAAAATTTCTTGGAAAAGATTTTCAAGTAGAATCGAGTTATGGTCATATAGCAGATTTACCATCAAAAGAATTAGGAATAGATGTGGAAGGAGATTTTAGTCCAAAATATATAATTTCTGATGATAAAAAACCTGTTGTAAAAAAGCTAAAAGCTTTAGCGAAAAAAGCAAATACCGTTTGGTTAGCAAGTGATGAGGATCGAGAAGGAGAGGCAATTGCATGGCATCTAAAAGAGCAATTAGGTTTAAAAGATGAAAATACAAAACGTATTGTTTTTCACGAAATAACGAAAAATGCTATTTTAAAAGCGGTTGAAAACCCTAGAGATATAGATTATAATATGGTAAACGCACAACAAGCACGTAGAGTCTTAGACAGACTTGTTGGGTACGAATTATCACCTGTTTTATGGCGAAAAGTTAAAGGAGGTTTATCTGCAGGAAGAGTACAATCTGTTGCTGTTCGTTTAATTGTTGAAAAAGAAAGAAGTATTCAAGAATTTTCTTCCGAAACACATTACAAGGTAGTTGCAGAATTTTCTAATATAGAAGGGAAAACTTTTAAAGCAACGATTCCAAAGAATTTTGAATCTAAAAGTGAAGCAGAGAATTTCTTAAAATCTTGTTCAAATGCTAACTTTTTAATAGCTGATTTAACGAAGAAACCAGCAAAGAAATCGCCAGCAGCTCCATTTACAACTTCAACTTTACAGCAAGAAGCATCTCGAAAATTAGGTTTCCCTGTTGCTAAAACAATGCAAGTTGCACAACGTTTATACGAAGCGGGTTTAATTACTTATATGAGAACAGATAGTTTAAATTTATCTGTGGATGCAAGAAACGCTGCCGAAGAAGAAATTACAAATTATTACGGGAAAGAATATAGTAAACAACGTGTTTTTAAAACGAAGTCTAAAGGTGCTCAAGAAGCCCATGAGGCAATTCGTCCTACAAACATGAAAATGCATACTGTAGATAAAGAATATGACCAAAATAGATTGTATGATTTAATTTGGAAAAGAACATTAGCTTCCCAAATGAGTGATGCTTTATTGGAGAGAACTAATATGAAAATCGAGAATTCTGAAAACTCTAAAATTTTCACTGCAAATGGTGAAATGATTAAGTTTGAAGGTTTCTTAAAAGTATATCTAGAAGGAACTGATAATGAAGATGAAGAACAAGCAGGAATGCTACCAACGTTAAAAGTTGGTGAAAATTTAGAATACACCTTTATAAACGCAACTCAAAGATTTACAAGTCCACCATATCGTTTTACAGAAGCATCTTTGGTAAAGCAATTAGAAGAATTAGGTATTGGTAGACCTTCTACTTATGCACCAACAATCTCTACAGTTCAAAGAAGAGGTTATGTAGAAAAAGGAGACGATGAAGGTTTAGAAAGAGCTTATGAACAGCTAATTTTAGCTGCGGGAACTGTTAAAAGTCAAACATTGACAGAAAAAACAGGTTCAAATAAAAATAAATTAATTCCTACAGATATTGGTAACATTGTAAACGACTTTTTAGTTGCTAATTTTTCTAATATTTTAGATTTCGGTTTTACCGCAAAAGTAGAAAGTTCTTTTGATAATATTTCTGAAGGAGATGAAGATTGGATAGAAATGATTAAAGGTTTCTATACAAAGTTTCATGATACAGTTGAAGATGTTAAAGAAAATGCAGAAAGAGAAAGTGGAGAACGTATTTTAGGAAAGCATCCAGAAACTGGAAAAACGGTTTTAGTTCGTTTAGGTAAATTCGGTCCTATCGCTCAAATTGGTGCACCAGAAGATGAAGAAAAAGTATTTGCAAGTCTAAATAAAGAACAGAATTTAGGTACAATTACCATGGAAGAAGCATTAGAGTTATTCTTGCTTCCGAAAACTTTAGGTTCTTATGAAGGTGAAGAAGTAATCGTTTCTAATGGACGTTTTGGACCGTATATTCGATTTGGAACTATGTTTGTTTCTTTAGATAAAGGAGAAAACCCAATGGAGGTTGACTTGCCAAGAGCTGAAGAATTAATTGTTGCAAAACAAAAAGCAGATGCGCCAATTTATCATTATGAAGACTTACCTGTGCAAAAAGGAGTTGGACGTTTTGGACCTTTTATAAAATGGAATTCTATATTTATCAACGTTAGTAAAAAGTACGATTTTGATACGCTTTCAGATGATGATATTATTGAATTAATTGAAGTAAAAAAACAGAAAGAAATAGATAAAGTTATTCATAATTGGGAAGATGTTGGTATTCGTGTCGAAAAAGCACGTTGGGGTAGGTTTAATATTTTAAAAGGAAAAATTAAAATAGAACTTCCAAAAACTACAGAAATAGAAAAACTTTCTAAGGATGAGGCAGTTAAAATGATCGAGGCTAAAACTCCGAAGAAAAAAGTTGCAAAAAGAAAAACTCCTGCCAAGAAAACTACAAAAAAGAAGTAGGGATTTTATATATTGCATCCTTATTAAAAAAAATTGATGAATCAAGACTATTTATCCCCCGTAAAAGAAGCTGTCTTATCGAATTTAGAGCTACAGTCGCCTTTATGTTTGGGTAAAAATATTAGAGTTCATTCTGAGGAAGAGGGATTTCCTGAATTAGAGAATGTGCAATTGGCTATTTTTGGTGTTCAAGAAGACAGAAACTCAGAAAATAATTTTGGTTGTGGAGAAGACTTGCATTTTATCCGAAATAAGTTATATCAATTATTCCCAGGAGATTGGCAAACAGAAATTGCAGATTTAGGAAATGTTCAAAAAGGAAACTCTGTTACAGATACTTATTTTGCAGTTTCAGAAATAATATCAGACTTATTAAAAAAGAACATCATACCAATTATAATTGGTGGTGGTCAGGACATTACTTATGTAAATTACAGAGCTTATGACAAGTTAGAGCAAACGGTAAATATTACTGCCGTTGATAGTAGATTTGACATAGGTGATTTAGAGGATGCTTTAACATCACAATCTTATTTAAGTAAAGTAATTATGCAAGAACCAAACAACTTGTTTAATTACAGTAACGTTGGTTACCAAACTTATTTTAATGCTCAGGAAGAAATTGAATTATTAGATAATTTATTTTTTGATTCTTATCGACTTGGGAAAGCGAAAGAATTAGAAAATATTGAACCTGCTTTTAGAAATGCTGATATTGTATCTATAGATATTGGTGCTGTTAGACAAAGTGAAGCCCCTGCTAACAATAATGCATCTCCGAATGGGTTTTATGGCGAAGAAATTTGTGCTATTTCTAGATATGCAGGAATTAGTGATAAAGTTACTTCTTTCGGAATTTATGAGTATAATTCTAGATACGATAACAATCATCAGACTGCTAATTTAATAGCACAAATGATTTGGTACTTTGTTGAAGGCGTTAATTTTAGGGTAAAAGATTATCCCTTTTCGGGGAAAGAAAACTATCAAAAGTTTACAGTTTTAATGGAAAACGATGATCCATTAATTTTTTATAAAAGCAATAAAACTGGAAGATGGTGGATTGAGATAAATATTTTATCAGATAATAAATACAAAAGACATGCGTTAATACCATGTACATATAAAGATTACACAGAAGCTACAAAGCAAATTATACCAGAAAGATGGTACAAGGCAATGAGGAAGATGTTGTAGTATAAAATAAAATAAAAAACAATACGTTAAAATACGGTTTCAAGATTGTTTTTTAGCAAAAAAAATAATAGGTTTACGGACTTTTAGTAAAGACAAAAATATAATATGAAGAAAGCAGCAATATTTGCACTTTTAATAATCTTTTTTTACAGTTGTGGTTCTAATGATAGAGGAGAATTAGTAGGTGTAAAATCTAAGAAAAAATGGTTCTCAGAAAAACCTTATGGAATGGCTTTAATTCCCGGAGGTTCTTTTACAATGGGTAAACAAGATCAAGATATTATAGGTACTATGAATACCCCTACAAAGACGGTTACGGTTAGGCCTTATTATATGGACGAAACTGAAGTAACTAACAATGAATATAAAGAGTTTGTTAGATGGGTAAGAGATTCTGTAGTAAGAACCAAGTTAGCCTATCAAGCAGAATTTGCAGGTTTAGGAGCAACTCCAGATGCAAATGGAGATGGACCTTCAGGAGGGATTCAAAATTTTGCATTTAAAGCTTCAGATACAACGGGTGCATCAGCTTATCAAAAATATATGTATGATAATTACTATAGTTTTGACACGATCCAACCATTAAATTGGGACAATGATCTTCTTTGGGAAAAAGAAGACTTTCCGGATGTAGATTATGTTGAGGTTATGGATTCTGTTTACATCAGTAAAGAAGAATCGGTAGATGGTATTAGAACGTTTAATACAAAATTATTAAAGTATAAATATTCTTGGTTTGATAGTGACAATGCTGCAAAAAAAGGAGGTAATCGAAAAGATTTTGTGCAAACAGAAGTTTTAAATATCTACCCTGATACCACTGTTTGGGTTAAAGATTTTAACTACTCTTACAATGATCCGATGCATCAAGATTATTTTTATCATCAATCTTATGGAGATTATCCTGTAGTTGGTGTTTCTTGGGGGCAAGCAAATGCTTTCTGTAATTGGAGAACCAAAAAGAAAAACGATTATTTAAGAGGAAGTAAGAACGTAACACAAGTGCCAAATTTTAGATTACCTACAGAAGCAGAATGGGAATATGCAGCAAGAGGAGGTTTAGAATTTGCAACATATCCTTGGGGAACTGGAAGCGCTACTAGTGATAGAGGGTGCTTTTTAGCAAACTTTAAACCTGTAAGAGGTAATTATGCAGTAGACGGTGCTTTATATACAATGGAAGCAAAATCATTTAATGCGAATGATTACGGTTTATATAATATGGCTGGTAATGTTTCTGAATGGACAAATACTGCCTACAACTTGTCTTCTTACTACATGGCATCAACGATGAATCCTAATGTAGAAGATAGAAAAAACAAAAGAAAAATCATTAGAGGAGGTTCTTGGAAAGATGTAGCATATTACTTAGAAGTAGCTTCTAGAGATTACGAATATGCAGATACTGCAAGAAGCTATATTGGTTTTAGAACCGTTCAAAATTACATAGGTACTTCAAATAAATAAGTTCAAATTAATAATAATATAATTTAAAAAAAAAATGGCACAGTCAAAATCTTATAAAAAAATAATGAATTTCGTATACGGAATGGGAGCAGCAGTTGTAATTGTTGGAGCTTTATTCAAAATTCAGCATATTTCACTTGGTCCATTAACTGGAGGGTTAATGTTAACAATTGGATTATTAGTAGAAGCAGGAGTATTTGCCATATCTGCTTTTGATACACCAGAAGATGATTTTGATTGGACCAAAGTATATCCAGAATTAGGTTCTGATGGTTTTTCATCAGAAGATAGATTAGGAGCTGATGGAGTTTTGTCTCAAAAATTAGATAATTTATTGCAAGAAGCTAAAATAGATTCTGCTTTAATGGAAGGTTTAGGAACTAGTATGAAGAATTTTCAAGGAGCTGCAGAAGGACTATCTGCTGCTGCCGAATCTATCTCGTCAACAAACAAATATAATGAACAGGTTTCATTAGCAGCTGTTCAAATGGAGTCGTTAAATGGTTTATATGCAGTACAAGTAGAGAATACAAGTAAGCAAACAGAGTTAAATAATGCTGTTGTGGAAAATACAGAAAAATTAAAAGAACAAATGGAATCTTTAGCAAATAACCTTTCTTCTTTAAACGGAGTTTATGGTGGAATGCTTTCTGCAATGACGAACAAATAATAATTAGTTCAATTAAATGTTTAACTTAAAAACTAATTAAAAAATGGCTGGAGGAAAATTGTCTGCAAGACAAAAGATGATAAACTTAATGTATCTTGTATTTATTGCAATGTTAGCGATGAACATGAGTAAAGAAGTATTATCAGCTTTTGGTTTTATGAACGAAAAGTTAGAAGCGAATAACGCTTCAACTACAGATAAAAATAAGGAAGCTTATGCTAATTTAGCAACAAAAGCTAGAGAACAAAAAGAAAAATTTGGGAAGCTTAATGATCAAGCAAATGAAATAAAAAAATATTCATCTGATTTTTATTCATATTTAAGCGAATTAAAATTTCAAATGACAACTGATATAGAGAATAAATTAGATTATGAATCTATGGATAAAACAGATTTTTTGGATACTTATTTCTTTAAAGGAGATAGTTTTACACCAGAAGGTCAAGGGTTTTTAGATGAAATTAATGGTTTTAGAACGAATTTAATAAGCACATTAAGTTCTGATAGTAAATTTATACCTGCAATAAATAAAAGATTTAACACCGATGATGTTCCTGTTCCTGAAACAAACAAGACAAGAGCTTGGTTAAAAGCAAGATATGAAGGTTTTCCTTTAGTTGCTTCTATAACGAATCTTACACAAATGCAGGCAGATATTAAAAATACTGAAAGCGATATTGTTACAGATTTATTAGGTGGTAAAATGGAGGAAGCTTTATCATTAAATAATTATGAAGGGATTGTTAGTCTTAAGAAGACAGCTTATTTTGCAGGAGAAAGAGTTACTGGTGAGGTTGTTTTAGGTCGTTATGATGCAACATTAGTTCCAAATAAAGTGATACTTAATGGAAAGGACGCTACCAATAATGTAAAAGACGGACAAGTAATCATAGACATGCCTGCGGGTAATGTTGGAGAGAAATCAATTAAGGGTACTATTTACTTTACAGAAAAAGGAGAATCTATTCCTGTTGATTTTGAAAGTAAATATACTGTAATTGCTGAGCCTAGTAGTGCTGTTGTATCTGCAGACAAGATGAATGTTGTTTATAGAGGTTTAGATAATCCAATTTCAGTTTCTTTACCTGGAGTAGGTGCTAATAATATTTCAGTTTCTGCAACGGGTGGTAAACTATCTAAAAATGGATCAGGCTATATGATGAGACCTGGAGCAGCTAATGCTGCTGTAATTAATGTAAGCGCTAAATTAAGTAGTGGAAAAACAGTGAAATCCGAAGCTACATTTAGAATTAAAGATATACCAGCAGCAATGGGTTCTGTTCGTGGTCAATATGGTACGGTAAGAATGCCAAAGTCAGGTTTAGCAAATTCGCCAATTAGTGCAGGTTTACCAGATTTTATGTTCGATTTAAAATTACAAGTAAATAGTTTTAAAATAAAAGTACCTGGTCAACTAACAATTATTGTTAAAGGATCTAAACTAAATGCAGCTGCTAAACGAAAATTAGCAAAAGCAAAAAGAGGAGATATTATTAATATTTATGATATTAAGGCGTCTATTATTGGTAATACATATAAGCTTAAGCAAGTATTGCCAGTTAGTATAGAATTAACAAATTAGAATAAAAAATTAGATTATGGCTAGAAATTTTTTAATACTATTTTTCTTTTTGATCACTTCAGGTTTGGTAAATGCGCAAGCTAATTTATTAAATGCGAAATCTGTAAATCAAATAGGAAAAGAAAACGAGCAACAATTAGCTGCTGATAATGATGGGCCAATTCCTTATGGATACGTAGATGATAGAGACGTAATGTGGTCTAAAGTTGTTTGGGAATTTGTAGATTTAAGTCAAAAAATAAACTTACCCTATTATTTTCCAATCGATACCACCAATATTTCTTCAGACAGAAGATCTTTATTTGATGTACTAATAAAAGGAATTAAGCAAGGTAAAATTAAGGAAGCATACACAGATTCTTTCTTTACCTCTAAAATTACACAAGACGAAATTGATACACGTTTGGTAAATATTCGTGACGAAAATGGTTATAAAGATACCTTTAGAATTCAAACGCAGGATGTTGAAGGTTATATGTTAAAAGGAATGTGGTATTTTGATAAACGTCAAGGAGAAATGAAATACAGATTATTGGCATTAGCACCAATGGGAAAGGATGTTCAAACTTTAGGTGTCGAAAACATTGAGGATGAAAACTTATATGAGTTGTTTTGGATTTTCTTTCCAAACGCAAGAGGAGTTCTACATGATTCAAAAGTGTTCAACCCAAAAAATGCATCGCATCCAATTTCTTTCGATCATTTATTAAATGCAAGAAGATTTAGCTCTGTAATCGTTCGAGAAGAAAATATTTATGGAAATAGAGCAATTGCAGATTATGTTAGAGGAAATTCTTTATTTCAACTTTTAGAAGCGAATAAGATTAAAGAAGACATTAGAAATAGAGAAATTGATATGTGGAATTATTAATTTAATTTCAATAAAAATATAAAAAAGCGTTCCAAATTTTGGAACGCTTTTTTAGTTTAAAAGAAGTATTTTTACACGGTGAAAGTAGATTATATTATTGTAGGATTAGGTTTAGCAGGTTTAGCTTTTGCTGAAGAATTAATAGCAGCAAAAAAAACTTTTATGGTTTTTGAAGATGATTCTCAAACGTCATCTTTAGTTGCAGGAGGTGTTTACAATCCTGTTATCCTAAAACGATTCACGCCAGTTTGGAACGCCAAAGAACAATTAGAAATAGCACTTCCTTTTTATCAAAAATTAGAAAAAAGATTCCATACGAAGTTTGATGAAAAATTTGTAATCAAAAAAGTTTTTAAATCTACTGAAGACCAAAACAATTGGTATTCTGCAACCGATAAACCATTATTAATCGATTATTTAGATTCAAAAATTGATACAGAAAATAAGCCAGGAATTATTGCTGATTTTGGATTTGGAAATGTAAAAGAAGCAGGAAGAATTGATACTAAAAAATTGGTTGATGCTTATAGAACGTATTTAGAGTTAGCTCATAAAATTCGATTCGAAAAATTTGAACACCAACAAATTAAGTTCAATGAAGATGAACTTACATACAAAGATATTTCTCCGAGAAGAATTGTTTTTAGCGAAGGTTTTGGGATGAAAGGAAATCTATTTTTTAATTACTTACCATTAAATGAAGTAAAAGGAGAGCTAATTACAATTCACGCACCAAAATTAGAGGTTGACTTTTTAATTAAATCTACATTATTTGTGCTTCCTCTAGGGGATAACTTTTATAAAGTTGGAGCTACGTTTAATTGGAAGGATAAAACATCAAATCCTTCTGAAGAGGGTAGAAACGAATTAATTGAAAAATTAAAGAAAGTAATTGATGTTCCTTATGAAATAATAGATCAAACTGCAGGAGTAAGACCAACTGTAAGAGATAGAAGGCCATTAATAGGTATACATCCAGCATTTAGAAATTTAGCGATCTTAAACGGCTTAGGAACACGTGGAGTTATGATTGCTCCAACAGCTGCCAAACAACTCTTTAACCACTTAGAAAAAAATGAACAGCTAGATCCAGTAACGGATATTAAAAGGTTTGAAAAAAAGTAAAAACAGCTTATTAAGAGTTGTTTAAATAGTTTGAGTTTTAAAATTTAAACTTCATTCTCGTAATTTACAAACATATTTATCCAAAGAATTCTTGCCAGTCTTAAATTTATCGGAGCTAAAATTAAGAGAGCACCAATAATTATTAAAAAAGAGTGCAACAAATTTAAATCAAATCCCAATTTAGCAATTAAGAAAACAATAATAGAGATTGCTACTGTTATACCGTAATTTACATACATAGCTCCAAAATAAAAAGATGGTTCTAACATGTATTTTAAATTACAGTTAGGGCAATTTTCATGTAATCTTGTAACTTTTGAAGGGTGAAAAGTAAGCCCATTTTTAAAGAAATTACCTTCATGACATTTAGGGCATTTTCCTTTTGTAATACTATATAATTTTGTCCCTTTTTTAAACATGAAAAACTGTATTTTTTTAGTTAGTTTTGCAAACTATAAATTTAGGCAAAATTAATGTTAAACGTACACAACTTAACAGTTTCCTTTATGGGAACTGAATTATTTTCAGGAATTACTTTCAAGTTAAATAAAGGAGATAGAATTGGTCTTATTGGAAAAAATGGAGCGGGGAAATCTACACTTTTAAAAGTGCTTTCTAAAGATATAGAAAGTAGTGGTACAATGGCTTTTGATAAGGATGTGCAAATTGGTTTTTTAAGACAAGATATCGATTTTGTTGAAGGGAGAACAATTTTAGAAGAAGCATACCAAGCCTTCGAAGAAATTAAAGAAATTGAATTAAAACTCGATGAAATTAATGAGCAATTAGCAACTAGAACAGATTATGAAAGTGAAGGTTATACGCAGTTAATTCATGATTTAACAGATTTAACTGAGCGTTATGAACTTCTTGGAGGTTATAATTATCAGGGAGACACCGAAAAAATTCTACAAGGTTTAGGTTTTCAAAGAGAAGATTTTGATAAATTAACCGATACTTTTTCTGGTGGATGGAGAATGCGTATAGAATTAGCAAAACTACTTTTACAGAATAATGATATATTATTATTAGATGAGCCAACAAATCATTTAGATATTGAATCTATTATCTGGTTAGAAAACTTTTTGAAAGGATATTCTGGTGCAATTGTATTGGTTTCTCATGATAAAATGTTTTTAGATAATGTAACAAACAGAACGATAGAAATTTCTTTAGGTCAGATTTATGATTATAAGAAACCCTATTCTCAGTTCTTAGTTTTAAGAGGAGAAATTAAAGAAAAGCAGTTACAGGCACAGAAGAATCAAGAGAAAGAAATAAAGCAAAAACAGCATTTAATCAACAAGTTTAAGGCAAAAGCAAGTAAAGCATCTATGGCGCAATCTTTAATGAAA
>LAQA01000069.1:0-211 GCA_000981625.1 Flavobacteriaceae bacterium ASP10-09a | reverse complement strand
CAATCTGAGCATTTACCGCCAGAAAAAACAGTTTTAGAAATAATGGAAGACGCTGCAACTGATGGAAACAGGATGCGGGTTAGAGATATGTTAGGGTCTTTCTTATTTGGAGGAGATGCCGTTGATAAAAAAGCAAAAGTACTTTCAGGGGGAGAACGAAATAGGTTAGCATTGTGTAAATTATTATTAGCACCTTTTAATGTGTTAATAA